>NZ_LWGG01000414.1:0-1513 GCF_001635365.1 Oleiphilus sp. HI0128
CGGAGTTGAAACGCTCAAAGAAGCTGAAGAGTTCGAGCCCTTACCAAGAGATGAGTATGACAAGCTGTTTCAGGCACCAAAAGAGCCTGATTCGTCAAAAGACCTTCAAAGCAATACGCAAAACGACAAGCCTAAGCAGTCATAACATGGCCTCCGTAATAAGCTAAGCATAGTAAAGACATGAGTAAGACTTCTGACAACGCAACTGAAAACGACACTGTAGTCGACCAAGGCCAGCCTCTAATCAGCCATCTGATAGAATTGCGCACACGCCTCCTGCGTTCTGTGCTTTGCGTTATATTGATCTTCGCAGGCCTTTACTATTTTGCCAACGATATCTACCTGATTGTCTCAGAGCCACTTAGGGTCTTTTTACCCGAAGGTAGCACCATGATCGCGACCGATGTCGCATCACCCTTCTTTACCCCCTTCAAACTGGCACTAATGACGGCACTGTTTATATCAATGCCTTATGTGCTCTTTCAAATATGGGGTTTTATCGCACCTGCACTCTATGAGAATGAAAAACGGCTCGCCTATCCTTTACTGCTATCGAGCATAATATTGTTCTATCTCGGCATGGCATTCGCTTACTTTGTCGTCTTTCCTTTGGTGTTTGGCTTTTTCACCAGTGCCGCACCTGAAGGCGTCACTGTAATGACCGATATTAGTCGCTATCTTGACTTCATTCTAAAGCTATTCTTCGCATTTGGCTTAGCCTTCGAAATCCCAATCGCAACCATTATTTTGGTTGCGGCAGGTATTACCAGCTCAGCTAGCCTAAGTGAAAAACGCCCTTACATCGTGGTTGGTTGCTTCGTTATCGGTATGTTATTGACGCCTCCAGATGTTATTTCGCAAACTCTTTTAGCAGTTCCAATGTGGGCTCTCTTTGAAGTCGGAGTGCTGTTTTCAAAACTCGTCGAAAAGAAGCGCAACGAAGAACCTGTAAGCGAATAACAATTAGATGAACCTGCTACTGTTATTCCCCGAAAATATGCACAGCGAAACACTGGCTGAGATTTCCGGTCGTCAACTCGAACATATGCATGAGACTCTAAAGTCAAAAGTTGGAGATAACATACGCGTTGGCCTGCTCAATCAGCAAATTGGCCTAGCCACTATTACAGCTCTCACTACGGAGTCTGCCAAACTCGATATCGAGTGGCAAAAAGAAGCGCCCGCACCACTCCCCTTAACACTCATTATTGGTCTACCCCGACCAAAAATGTTAAAGCGAATCATTCAAACCGCCACAACAATGGGCGTGAAGAAAATCTATTTCCTCAATGCCTGGAAGGTAGAAAAGAGCTTTTGGCAAAGCCCCTGGCTAAGTGAAGAAAAAATTCTAGAGAATTGCATCCTTGGCTTAGAACAAGCTCAGGATACCGTGATGCCCGAAATTCATATCAAAAAGCGCTTCAAGCCCTTTGTTGAAGATGAATTACCTGCACTTTCCAAAGGTACACGCCAACTAGTCGCCCACCCTAGAGAAGAACAGGTCTGCCCACAT
>NZ_LWGG01000415.1:0-987 GCF_001635365.1 Oleiphilus sp. HI0128
TTTTTAATCGAGAAATCTTAATCATGTAAATCAAAGCTGGAATTAGCCAAATGAATAGAGCCACTACCAAAAATATTGCGATCAAAATTTCAACATCTGAGTCCATGCGAACACCTAACGCTTTTATAAACGGCGCACGGCTCTATCGTGCGTCCAACGCAGGCCACGTGTTTTTGTGGCCGGAGTGATGTTTGATGAACTGGTTAGATGTTTTAGAACGACCAACTACACCAAACACCACGTTAAAACCAAAGTGCTTGCCCAGAGACAAAAACACCGTAGATGGCGACTTTACCGGATTCCCTAGGAACACACCACCAACGAAGCCTCTACAAATACAAATGTGCTTGAGAAGCTTAAACAGCAGAGCTGAACAGTGGGAAAACGTGCCACCTACCCTAAAAATTTAAACGGAAAGGTGCCAGATTAGAAACGTGCATTCCTTGCCGAATACTGAGCCTTAAACCTAAAGGCCAAAAAACATTTAACGCTTTTATAAACGGCGCGCGTGTCTTTGCGCGTCCAGTGTAGCCCACGTTTCTTTGTGGGCGGAACGAGGTTTGATAAACTTGTTAAGTGCTCTATTTCTCAACATATTTAAAGGTATCAGCACCATCGAAAAACCTAACATTAACGGACTTAAATATCTCAGGAGCAGCCATTCTGGCGTTGATTGCGACCCTATTTGTACCGTCATCTCTTTTTTGTGTGTAGTGAGTTGTACAACCACAAAAAGTGCAAGAATGATATGAGCGAACTTTGCTACCCCACAAATAAACAGTAGCCTCTGATTTTACTTTAATATCAACTTGATCGACTGTGTAATAAGCCCAAAGAGCACCTAGCCGGTAACACATTGAACAATTACAACTGGTAATTGATTCTAGTAGCATGTCTGCTGTTATAACGATATTACCGCAATGACAAGTAGCTTTGACCATGTTTCCTCCTTGAACACTTAACGCCTTGCTAAGCGGAGAGCGCTAG
>NZ_LWGG01000416.1:0-1000 GCF_001635365.1 Oleiphilus sp. HI0128
TGTTTGGGTTTGTGTAATCTGGGCACAGCTAGACCAAACGGTGGTTTCAGTTGGGCCATACATGTTCCAAAGCTCACTACAGCGTTGAAGTAGCTCTTCAGCTAAATCCAATGGCAATGCTTCGCCACCGCACAGTGCTTTTAATCTAGGCTCACCCTGCCAGCCACTACTGATCAGCAATCGCCAGGTGGCGGGTGTTGCTTGCATGAAGTTTGCCTGATGCTTTATCAGCAAGCTTAATAAACGTCGACCATCACTACTATCCTGTTTCTTGGCAATAATGATTTTGGCGCCGACCCAGAGTGGCAAGTAGAGTTCAAGTACGGCAATATCAAAAGACAAAGTTGTTACTGCCATCAGGGTATCATCAGCCTGGAGCCCTGGCTTTTCGGCCATGCTGTGTAAGAAGTTCATGACGGAAGCATGGGGTACCACAACGCCTTTAGGCTTTCCGGTAGAACCGGAGGTATAGATGATATACGCAGCTGTATCCTCAGGGATTGTTACATCTGGGCAAGCTGTGTTCTGCTGTGATAGACGTTCAGAAATCAGATCGGTATTGAGTATGTGTGCAACAGAAGGCAGGCGCTTGATATGCGTTTCTTGAGTGACTAGGTGTTGTAAGCCCGAGTCTTCAATCATGTACGCCAAACGATCATCGGGGAAGTCAGGGTCAAGCGGGACATAGCTGGCGCCGACTTTCAATATGCCAATTAGGGCCGCGAGCATATGCTGAGAGCGGTCCAGGCACAAGCCAACGCGGTCCCCAACCGATACGTGCTCCTCTAATAGGAGCTGAGCCCACTGTGAGCTAAGTTCATCAAGCTGACGATAGCTTAAGACTTCCTGCTCAAATATGACGGCATCTTTTTCGGCAAATTGTTGAGCTTGATGATGAAGGTAGTGACCGACAGTGCGAGGGGCGTTGGCTTGTTCTTCATGCCAAGCATGGTGCGTACCTAGGCTACGAGTAAGTAAATATTCATAATCGTTAATAGGG
>NZ_LWGG01000417.1:0-16023 GCF_001635365.1 Oleiphilus sp. HI0128
TAAGCGACTTCTTGTAGGCTTCAGCCCTATTAGCCCGCAACATGCCGCAGGTATTCTGATAGAACCACCGCCATCATTCCCATGAGCAAAGGGCACAACGCCAGCTGCAACCATGGCGGCAGATCCGCCGGATGAACCGCCAGTTGAACGCTCAAGGTTCCACGGGTTAGAAGTCGAGCCAAAATAACTAGACTCAGTCGTAGCCGTTAAGCCAAACTCAGGCATTCGAGTTTTTCCTAGGGGCACGACGCCTAGCGACAGGAATTGACGTACGAAATCTGAAGATTTTGCTGCGGGTTTAGGTTTTAACGCTGCGGAACCATGAGCGGAGGGCACTCCGTTAAAGTCGTCATTATCTTTAATAAAGCTAGGGACACCGGAAAAATACCCTGAATTAGGCAACAATGCGTACCGTCGAGCCCTGTCATACATTTCCACAGCAAGACTGTTTAGGCTCGGCTCAACATGCATCGCGCGACTAATACTCGCTTCAACCGCCTCTTGGGCCGATATTTCTCTTTTACGAACCCTTTCGGCAATTCCTACTCCATCGAGTTCACCTAGAACATCTTCTGTATAGGCATTAATTGTTTTCGCCGATGGAATCATGCTGCGCTCATATATTAGGCATTGTATTGGCTGGAGGATACCGCTCCACCACTTCCAATCCAGTCCGTATGGAAAAACTCGCCTCGATCTCTATCAACCCGTTCATAAGTATGCGCACCGAAGTAATCACGTTGCGCTTGCAGCATATTTGCTGGCAATCTTCCGCAGGTGAAGGCATCAAAGAAAGACAAGCCTGACGCGGTACATTGCATTGGTAGCCCGATTTCAATCGCTTTACCCAAAACCCTGCGCCAGGAAGGAAGTGACTGCTTCAATAATTGTTGAAAATAGTCATCGATTCCTAAGAAAGAGAGCTCAGGGTTCTTTATAAAGGCGTCACGAATATTCTCTAGAAAACGACTTCGGATAATGCAACCTCCTCGCCACATTAAAGCAATATTCCCGAAGTTCAGATTCCAATCCAAGTTGTTTGAAACTTGCTTCATTAACATGAAACCTTGAGCATAAGAGATGATCTTAGACGCCAATAAGGACTCTCTCAACGCTTCAAGCCAATCGTCCTTATCTCCACCAACACTAGATATCTCACGCGCGAAAGCTGTTTCAGCAGCGATTCGCTCTTCTTTGAAACTGGAGATATATCGTGCAAAGACCGACTCACTAATCAAGCTCAAAGGTACACCGTTTTCAAGTGCGCTATTTGCAGTCAGTTTACCGGTTCCTTTCTGCCCTGCCGTATCAAGAATGCTCTCTACTAAGGGCTGCCCATCTTCATAAAAGCCAAGAATATTGGCTGTTATTTCAACTAAATAACTATCTAACTCTGTTTTATTCCATGCCGAGAAACTTTTCTGCATTTCAGGGTGATTCAAATTCAACCCACTCTTCATAAAATGATAAGCCTCAGAGATGAGCTGCATATCACCATATTCGATGCCATTGTGAACCATTTTCACAAAATGCCCTGCACCGCCCGAGCCAACCCAGTCGCAGCAAATTTCACCAGCATCGGTGCGCGCCGCAATAGCCTGAAATATAGGCTTTACTAGCGGCCAGGCTCGCTCATCACCACCAGGCATGATAGACGGCCCATAACGTGCACCTTCTTCACCACCGGAAACACCGATACCGAGATAGTGAATATTTTTTTCAGATAATGACTCTACTCGTCGAGCCGTGTCTCGATAGTCGGAGTTGCCCCCATCAATAATGACATCACCATCATCTAGCAAAGGAAGTAGCTGTTCAATGTAGGCATCCACCACCTCACCAGCTTTTACCATTAACATCACTTTACGAGGCGAGGAGAGCTTCGCCAGCATATCCTCAAGGCTATTTGCACCTTGTATTAGCGTATCAGCAGCAAGACCCTTGATAAACTCGGATACTTTGCTCTGCGTTCGGTTATACGCAACGACCCTGACACCGTGGTCATTCATATTCAGAACCAGGTTTTGCCCCATTACCGCTAGACCAATGACTGCAATGTCTGCTTTGTTATCCGCCATAATTATCCCTCGACTATTTCTTGTTTAATGCTCGCTAAGTTTAGCTGCCGATTCCGCATCTAAATACCACTCAACACACCCTGAGCTTGCAATAATTCGTGAAAAAATATTGGCTGCCGGGTAGCTTTTAGAGACTTCTGCCTGATCGACTATTTCTCGCACGACACTTGCCTTACTCTTACCCAAGGCAATAAATGTCACTCTCTTGGCACATGATATGACTGAAGCACTTAGCGAGATTCGCTCCTGCTTGGAGCTTGGTTGAGTCGCCTGAACGGCACTCTGAGCACAGTCGTAATCTGTTTGGCCAGGAAACAATGAGGCAGTATGTCCATCTTCCCCAATACCCAGCATAACCCAATCAAAAATAGGAAAGGCATTCACTCCATCAGATACTGATGGCAGACAAGCCAGCATTTCATCTTTGAATTCGATCAAGGCTTTTTCTTGCGCTAATTCACCATGAATGGGATGAATGTTACTCGCTGGAATTAGCACATGGCTAAACAACAGCCGCATGGCTTCACCATAATTGCTTTGCTCATCATTAGCCGACACACAACGTTCATCTCCCCACCAGAAATGTAAGTTCCGCCAAAGAATGCTATTTGCGTAATCACTGTGGGCTATGTAGCCAAAAATATGTTTGGGCGTTGTCCCGCCCGATAAAGCGATATGAATATCGGCGCCAGATTGGCTCAGAGCCAGCCACTGTTTGGCCACTACCTCTGCAAGCTCATCAGCTGATTCATAAATGCTTATAATAGAACCATCACTACTCGCATTCATACTGCCCCCTGCTTAAGAATTTTTTATCTCGCTATAACTCACAATAATGAGTATTGGCTAAATTTTTACACGGAAAACGCCAGGTACGGCCATCACGCCGAAGAAGGCTCTCGGCTTCTTTCGGCCCCCATGTACCACTCGCATAACCATGCAAGGCATGGTCGCCAGCTTGATATTTCAGAATAGGCTCGACAAACTGCCAACAGGATTGCACGGCGTCGCTACGAGCAAATAAGGTGGCATCGCCATTCAGTGCATCCAGTAACAAGCGCTCATAGGCATTCAGAATGCGTACACCATCACCTTCTTCATCGAGTAAATCCTGGTAACGAAAGTCCATACTCACCTCTTTCGACTCAAAACCTGCTCCGGGTTTCTTAAGACCGAATTGCATCACGATCCCTTCATCTGGCTGAATGCGTATCACCAGTTTATTTGCCGGTGCATTCAGCCCAAAAACAGGGTGTGGTGTATGTTTGAAGTGAATAACAACTTCCGTCACTCGCGTTGGCAAGCTCTTCCCTGTTCGAATATAAAAAGGAACTCCATTCCAACGCCAATTATTAATAAATAGCTTAAGGGCTACGTAGGTTTCAGTTCTGGAATCTGGACTAACACCTTCCTCATCCCGATAACCTGGAACAGCACTACCTTTAACTAAGGATTCCGTATACTGCCCTAAAACCAGGTTATTCTCTAAATCGGCCTGACTAAGTGGTTTTAGACTCTGTAGAACCTTCACCACTTCATTCCGCGTTGAGTCGGCATTGATCACTGCTGGCGGTTCCATCGCTACCATCGCCAAAACTTGCAGCAAGTGGTTTTGAAACATATCGCGCACGGCACCTGCGCCATCGTAATAGCTACCCCGAGACTCAACACCTAATTTCTCTGCGCCGGTTATCTCAACATAATCAATATAATTTCTATCCCATAATGGTTCAAACATGCCATTAGCAAAGCGAAAAACCAGTAGGTTTTGAACGGTCTCTTTTCCCAAATAGTGATCGATACGATAAATCTGGGATTCATCAAAATAGGAATGCAAACCATGGTCTAGCTCGATTGCAGATTCCAAGTCATAACCTAGAGGCTTCTCGACCACGATGCGCTTCCAGCCTTCACACTGATCCAACAATTGACTCTTTGACAAGCAATCAGGGATCACGGTAAACATACTTGGCGGCATCGCCATGTAAAACAAAGTATTGTGCGGTGTCTGGTAGCGCGCATACAGCTCATTCAAGGTAAGCTTTAGCTTGGAGTATTCCGTGACATCGGAGGTATTCAAAGACAAGTAATAAACGTGCTGGAGAAAATCTTCGACAGTATGCGAATCAAGGTTTGCACCTTCACTTAGCGACTTTAACAAAGCCTCACGATAACTATCTGAGTCATAAGCACTGCGCGAAACACCCAAAATAAAGAAACAATCAGGCAATTGTCTAGTGACATATAAATGGAACAAAGCCGGGATAAGCTTGCGAAACGACAAGTCTCCCGAGGCACCAAAAATGACGATATTACTGTTATCAGGAACCCTCATCAGACAACTCCTTAGTCGTAGGCTTTTAGTATAGCTTACTCATTAAATAGCTCCGAGTCATGACTCAGAGCTTTTTAATCCTTATTTGATGGTTTCATCCACAAGCGCTTTTGCTTCTTTCTGAACTTTCTTCAAATGATCTGAACTGACAAAACTTTCCGCATAGATTTTATAAACATCTTCGGTGCCCGATGGCCTTGCAGCAAACCAGCCATTTTCTGTAGAAACTTTTAGGCCACCGATTGCAGCACTATTACCCACCGCCTTGGTCAGTTTCTGCTGAATCGTTTCGCCTGCCAACTCGCTTGCACTCACCTGCTCAGCAGATAAGGCTTTAAGCTTGGCTTTCTGCTCTTTGCTTGCCGATGCATCAAGACGCTCATAAACAGGAGAACCGAACTGGTTTTCCAGTTCTTTATAACGCTCCCCCGGGTCCTTACCAGTTACTGCGCATATTTCGGCAGCCAGGAGATCCATGATAATGCCGTCTTTATCGGTCGTCCAAACTTGTCCGTTGCGTCTCAAAAATGAAGCGCCTGCACTTTCTTCTCCACCAAAACCCAAGCTGCCTTGATGCAAGCCATCTACAAACCATTTAAAGCCAACAGGCACCTCAACCAAAGGACGCTTTAGCGCGCTAGCCACTCGGTCAATCATGCTGCTGGAAACTAGCGTTTTGCCGATTCCAACAGATTCATCCCATTCAGGACGATGTGAGAAAAGGTAATCGATTGCGACTGCTAAGTAGTGATTTGGGTTTAACAAGCCAGAGCTTCGAGTCACAATGCCATGACGGTCGTAATCAGGATCGTTGCCAAAGGCGACATCATATTGGTCTTTTAATTCAATCAACTGACCCATGGCATAAGGTGAGGAACAATCCATACGAATTTTGCCGTCTTTATCAACACGCATAAACGAAAAGCTTGGATCAACCCGCTTATTGACTAACTCCAGGTTCAAACCATAATGCTCGGCAATCGGCTCCCAGTAAGCAATACCACTCCCGCCCATTGGGTCAACACCTATACGCAAGCCGCTTTTGGAAATGGCAGACATATCAACCACAGATTCCAGGTCCTTCACGTAGGGCATGACAAAATCAATTTCTTGCGTACTGCTAGCTGCCAAAGCCTGCGAATAAGAAACCTTTTTTACTTTTTCCATACCTTGAGCTAAAAGTTCATTCGCACGTGCCTGAATCAGGTTAGTAACATCGGTATCTGCAGGCCCACCATGAGGAGGGTTATATTTAAAGCCTCCATCTTGAGGAGGGTTATGGGATGGCGTAATCACCACACCGTCGGCAAGTCCCTGGGTGCGCCCTTGGTTATGACTAAGAATGGCGTGAGAGATAACTGGAGTAGGCGTATAGCCACCGCCCTGCTGAATGCGCACTTCGACATCTTGCGCCGCAAAGACTTCAAGCGCACTAATTAATGCAGGTTCCGACAAGGCGTGGGTATCTTTACCCAAAAATAAAGGACCACTAATATTTTGAGCCTGGCGATATTCACATAAAGCTTGGCAAATAGCCCAGATATGATGTTCGTTGAAGCTACAATTCAGCGCTGTCCCGCGATGGCCAGATGTACCAAATGCTACTGCATGATCAGAGTTTCCCGGTTCAGGTTGCCGCTTGTAATAACTCGCAACCAAGCGAGGGATATCAGTTAATATTTCTTGCGGTGCAGGCTGGCCCGCCAAAGAATGAACACTCATATAAGTCCTTTAAAATCAGATAGCTTTAACGATAGTCTGTTACTTTGCCATCAAGACTAACACAAAATAGTGTAGGCTTTCTTTACAAGCAATAAAATCTTCATCAGTGATATTTTAATGGTCAAATACGTAGCCCACAGAGCGGCGGCTTTTGAAGAACTCGGGGTTCTTAGGGTCGTCTTCAAAGTACTTTCGAAAACGGACAATAAAGTTATCGACGGTACGAGTCGATAGGTCTTTGGAAAAACCCCAGGCAACTTCTAAAATTTCTCCGCGTGACAGCGCTTTACCACGATTGTTAATCAATAACCTGAGCAAGCGAAGCTCTTGTTCAGTTAGGCTTATTTGTTGCCCTTTGCAATAAGCAACAGATTGAAGGAAGTCGATTTTGTTGCTGCCAAAGCTATATGGGTCCTGACTTCCACTCGCCGCGTCAATACTATTATCTTGCCAGCTACTTTGTTTTAAAAGGCGCTCAACTCGTAACAGGAATTCTTCTAGGTTAAAGGGTTTAGAAAGATAGTCATCGACACCGTGGTTAAAACCCTCAATTCTGTCTTGAGCACTATTCTTGGCTGATAGAATAAGGATTGGCAAACGCTCATCTTCTAAGCGAATACGTTTAAGAACAGAGACACCGTCTATGCCGGGCAGCATCACATCCAAGACTATTAAATGCGGCCGCCACTGTTTCCATAAGGCTAGACCGGAAGTCCCTGTTTCCGCTAACGCCACCTTGTAACCTTGAAGCTCCAAATTTAAACGCAACCCCTCTGCAATATGACATTCATCCTCGACAACCAAGATACGCTCATTCTCTGGATCAAACACTAGTGCATCCCCATCATATTACGCGCTCTTTTCGCCATTGATAGTTTATTTCGCTGCGGGAATATAATAACAAACTCAGCCCCCTGCCCCGGCTGGCTTTCCTTAATCTGTATCTTACCACTATGCGCTTTAACTATATTTTGAACCAGATATAAACCGAGCCCACTACCCTGCGCTGAACGCGTCTTTGAATCACCCACCTGATAAAACTTTTTAAATACCTTCTTGCGCTGCGTATGCTCAATGCCGATACCGTTATCGATAAACCTAAGCCTGAGCTCATCATTTCCGCGCAGTGCGAGCTTTTCTATTTTAACGACTAGGCTTGGCTGATCCGACTCATTATATTTAAGGGCATTGCTCGCTAAATTAATCAATAACATTTCAAACAGCGCCCGGCTAAGCGTTTGCTTTATCGGCTGAGATGATTGAGTCGCGATCTGTAAGCCAGTAAACAGGTGGGCATTTTGTTGATAAAACTGAGAGACAAACTCAGCAACGTCTAACTCTATAAATTCATCACTGAAGCTCTGGCTTTCGATCTTTCCCAGATCCAGAATGTTGCTGATATTGTCTGATAAACGGTGAACGTCACGCAGCATATAGTTAAGATACTTTTGCTGCGTCTCCTTATCCAAATCATGCTTTTGGAAGGTTTCTAAATACAACTGCAAGGACGTAACGGGTGTTTTCAATTCATGGGTAAAGTTATTGATAAAGTTATTCTGCAGACGATAAAGCTGCTGCATTTTCTTGGTATAAACGAAACTCATCGACAAGCCCGTAACGATCAAACTCACCAATAAAGTTAATACTGCAATCACCAAAAAGGTACGCGACTCTGTGACTTGTTGCGGATCGATATGAAACCTCAAAATCACTTCATCCAAGCCACTACTGATCTCTATATACCAATAGATATAAAGCACAAACGAAGTGACCAGGGCCACCAGTGAGAAAATGAATGTGAAGGTGCTGTTTGGTAGAAATCTAAATCTATTCATTCGACCAGTTTAACACTGCTTCATCGCGCGCCGTGAGTGTTAAAAGCGGGCTATGTAAAACTTTTGTAAAAGCACCTTAAAGTCTATTTTTTTAACATTATGGTGATTAAGATTAAGCAACAAATTCAGCTCACACTTGTGATACTTTTTTTAGACTTATTATCCTCAGACCTACACAAAAAGCGGTATTGAAAATGGTTAAAAGCTCTGAAGCATTCAACTTCTACTCTCACCTGCTTGGCGCGATAGCAGCCGTGGTCGGTACAGTTTTTTTATTAAAGGTTGCAACCGGCTCTGCTTCAATGCTCGTCACAGCCTTAGTTTACGGTTTGTCACTAATCTTTCTTTTTTCTGCTAGCTCTTTATACCACTGCTTTAAAAAGCAAGAGAACGAGCTATCTTTCTGGCGAAAAATGGACCGCTTAGCGATATTCTTTATGATTGCTGGTTCTTATACTCCCGTCTGCTACTTCTTTCTGGATGATGACTGGCGCTTACCAATGATAGCAATTCAATGGGGACTGGTGGCATTTGGCCTGTGCTCACAATTATTCTTCCCGCGCGCACCAAGAATACTCTATGCCTTAATTTTTCTGACAATGGGCTGGATGCTAGTTTTCCCCATGCAACAAATCTTGGATCTCATGACCGATATGCAGGTTAATCTGCTTTTTGCTGGCGGTATCGCGTTCACGCTAGGTGCTATTTTCTATGCAAGTAAGAAACCCTTAATGTTGCCTGGAATTTTCAGTTTCCATGAACTCTTCCACGTAATGGTCTTAATTGGTGGCGCCTGTCATTACAGCCTGATTTACAGTGCATTTTCCGCTACGGCGTCAGCCTAAGATGAGCTTAAGCTCTAAAGCACAATGCCTGCTAGAGGAAGAAACGAGTCGTTTTATAAACGATTACCAGGAACACTTCCTTAAAGGTGAAACCAAGCCACCAGAAATTGGCCAACCTTACCTGCTTCATCAGCCTCAAGCCACGCAGGGAGTGCTGCTTGTTCATGGCCTAATGGCTGCCCCGGAAGAAGTGCGAGAGTGGGCTGACTATCTTTATAGCCAAGGCTATACCGTCTACGCGCCACGAATGGACGGGCACGGTACATCGGCAGATGATTTATCTCGCCGTAAAATGAGCGAATGGACGGCGGCGGTTAACCGGGGCCACGAAATACTTAAGCACTGCTGTGAGCATATCGTCATCGCTGGTTTCTCTACTGGCGCTGCGGTGGCACTTAAACAAGTCATTGATAAACCCGACGCCTTTGATGCACTTGTGAGTATCAGCGCGCCGCTCAAGTTTAAAAAATTCTCTGCTAACTTTGCCAAACCTGTCAACACCTGGAATAAGGTTCTAAGACAAATAGCTAATCCGGTATTTGATACTAAAAAGTTTCGTAAAGAGTTTGTCACCAACCATGCCGACAATCCTCACATCAATTATCTACGCTGCCCGGTAAGCAGCATCGTTGAAATCAAAAAATTAATGAACCAAGTCCAGAAAGGGCTCTCTAGCATCACCATCCCAACCTTAGTCATTCATGCAGATAAAGACCCAAAAGTTGACGTCCAAAGCGGTAGAGATATTTATAAAAGCATTCACACGGGCAACGCACATTACAGGGAAATAGACTTCCATCTGCATGGTATTGTCAGAGGAGATATCACCAAGAAGGTTTTTTCTGAAGTAAACACTTTTCTAGACGGCGTGTATCGTAAATAAGCTGTACACGCTAGCAACCAACCCTACTTGCCTCACGCCCAATATAACTGTATATTTAAACAGCGTTATTTAATTTCGAGGCAACGGTTTGCGCAAGATAATTCATGTAGATATGGATGCTTTCTTTGTATCCGTGGAAATCCGTGACCAACCGGCGTTAACTAATTTACCCGTTGCCGTTGGCGGAAAGCGCCACTCTCGCGGTGTCCTCTCTACCTGTAACTACATAGCACGAGAGTTTGGGCTTAGATCTGCCATGCCGACCTCAGTTGCACTGCGTTTATGCCCAGATCTTGTATTGCTTCCGGGTAGAATGGATGTATATAAAACCGTTAGTAAACAGATTGGTGAGATCTTCGAACGTTATACTGATCTGATCGAACCACTTAGCCTCGATGAAGCTTACCTTGATGTCACCAACTGCTCGTTACATCACGGTTCAGCAACGCTCATCGCTCAGGATATTTGCAAGACGATTCAACGTGAGCTTGGTCTGACAGCATCAGCAGGGGTGGCGCCCATCAAGTACCTCGCTAAAGTTGCCTCCGATATCAATAAACCAAACGGTATTTATGTAATTCCTCCAGAAAACGTGGCCAGTTTTATCGACGATATGCCTTTAGATAAAATCCCTGGCGTTGGCAAAGTCACCTTCGAGAAGCTCAGTGCTAAGCAACTGCGGTTTGGAAAAGATGTAAAGGCTTTTGACCAACAAACACTACTACATAACTTCGGAAGACTAGGCCATTTACTTTGGCAACGTTGCCATGGACAAGACGAGCGCTCAGTAATAACTCACCGAACAAGGAAGTCAGTGGGTGTAGAGCTAACCTTCCCTGAAGACATTGACGACCCGTCTTCACTTGAAGCGATTTTAGTATCAAGGTTGTTGCCCGAGTTAAAACAGCGTGCTGCAAAGCATTTGCCGGGAAGAGGCATTCAGAAGCTAGGCGTTAAAGTAAAGTTCAGTGACTTTCATCAAACAACAAAAGAATATACATTTAGTGACTACAATGAAGCGATGTTTATCTGCCTGTTACATGAGGCAATATCAAGGGGCGATGGTAAGAAAGTAAGGCTATTAGGTGTTCATATTGGCCTGAATAACGAAAAGGAACAGCATCAACAATATGCCTTTTCTTGGTAATGAGCCCTATACCTACAACGCTGTTTTCTTCATTAAAATTTATGCCATAGTTCAGCATTATCAAGCGGGTCGGCTTTACTCAAATTGGGGTTGGGAATAGAAAACCTTCTGCGCTCTTTCAGCCGAAACTTATCTATTAGCGCTTGGTGGTGAGCTAAAAAGTATGCTTCAAATTTGCCATTTTCGATTAGGCGCCACAAACCCCGTTCAATGCGCTTCGCAAGCTCTGGTCGTTTCGGGCTAATAAAGAAATAGGTTGGCAAGGGGATATGAAGCATTAGTTCCGTGTCGATTGCTAGATTAGGGTGCGCCTCTTTTTGAGCTAAGTACTCGGCCTCAATTTCATTAATACCACGACCAAAGGTTTTAAATCTACCGAGCTCTAACATACTAAACAGGCCTTCATAGTTGTTTCCCACAACAACATTAAACCCTGCCTCTCTCAACACTCTAGTCGTCGACCAACCTTTTCCTGAACCAGTGGGTATAGCTTTAAACTCTTCGAAAGACTTAAGTGCTGACAGTTTGCTCTGGTCTTGCTTATTAATGAAAAAGAGGCGATAGCCCTGTATTCCCTTTCGTATGGGAATTCTTACGACGTGCAATTCGCTGACCCAAGCAGTTTTGGGCGCTTCGGCAACGACATGAAGCTCTTTACCCTCTTTCAACGATAACAGTAGACGATTACGGTTCATTATAAGCGTTGCGTGTTTTACAACACTTTTTGAATCGTCGTCTTGAGTCTCATCGAGAACCATTTGCAACAAATCATGTGCGTAATCATAGCGTTTGTCATTAACTGATTCAGGCCGATTTACCAGCACATAATCACTCAAAGCCTGTGCGCTAAAGCTACTTGCAACCAGTAGTAATATTAACTTGAATATTATTATCATTTTTATAATCAGCGTTATCGGTCGGCATAAGAGCCGAACTCTTCTACGATTAAATTAATAAGCTTCACTATATAAGATTAGCCTTATTAGATGCTGATAGCAAAGCCTTAACTTTTCGAAATAATTTTGACTAAGTCGGTAGTCATTGCTGTGTTGTTTTGGCAATCCTAAGAAATTGCACGCTTAGCTATTAGCTCGACGTCTGAGACGAGCGGTGTTTACTGAATATAGATGTAAAGTTTATCAAAGATTAATACGTATCCTTAGTCTTCGATTACCCGGGCTCAGTTAAGTGATTGAAGGGTGATAAAGCAGTAGCTTAGATCTAATCGCCTTGCTGCCATTCAACAAAACCGCCATCAAGACTATACACTTCTCTACAGCCTTGACTGGCGAAAAATTCAGCCGCGCCTTGACTACTGTTGCCGTGATAGCAAACCACAATTAGTGGCTTTTCTTTATCCATGTCAGATAAATACTGTTGTACATTGTCATTCGAAATATGAACCGAGCCTTCTATATTTACTGAAGCAAATGAAGCGGGGTCTCGAATATCCACCAAAGAACACGCCTTCTCCCTCATTAAAGACCTTGCTTGCGGAACTGAAATACACTTATAACTCATTGCTAACTCCTGCTTTTTAATATAACGATTCGTTCCTAAGCCCTGTGCTTCTCTATAAACTTATGCACCGACTTCTTAGGCACTTTGCTAAGCTGCTGAATAAAAGAGAACGGTAAATCATAAATACCGTAGCGCTCACCAATATCCTCTAACATAGCTAACCACAGCTTGGCAGTCATCTCTGAATCATACAAGGCACGGTGAAAACTACCCGATGAGATTGAGCTAACAGTATCAAGGTTCGCATACTGAACCAAAGTTCCTAACTTATGATTCGGCGCATCCTGAAAAATACGCCTAGAAGCGAGCAAAGAACAGGCAAAGTCTCCCGGATAGGAGCAAGAAACTCGTGATAGTTCAGCATCAAGAAAGCGTTTATCAAAAGAGGCGTTATGAGCGACTAGGTTATGCCCGGCAATAAAATCATTAAAGCGCTTCATCACCTCTTCACAGGGAGCCGCCTTGCTCAACATTGCATTGCTAATACCGGTATAATCTTCAATAAAAGCACTGATGCGAATACCGGGGTTCATTAGGGATTGAAAGCTATCTGTAATCTCCCCACCTTCAATCAGCACTGCACCAATTTCTATCGCACGTTCTCCCATATCAGGAGATAAGCCACTCGTCTCAAAGTCCAGTACGACAATCGTATCTGCTCGTTTTGCGTTCATTAGGTCTAGCCATTTCCAATCATTAATTTGCGCTTAGAGTACACTATCTTCCGGATGAGAATAAGGTGATGCTTGGAAAAGCTCGACTCCAAAACAGAGGAGTGACAAAGCAATAAAACTTTTATAGGTAGGATAGAAACAGGCTCTGATTTTTAACTGATTTCATATCAAGGCAACCCGTAAAACTATCGAAAAGTACTTTGAGAAAATTCATCAGCTTTATGAGCAGAAAAAAAGCCATCTCAAGTGAGATAGCTTTAGTTCTGGGTGATTTCCTTAAGTGCTGGCAACAATAGTGTACTTCAGGCTTAGATAGAATTAGGACTTCTTTTGTCTACGAGCAAAGCTTAAGCCTACTAAACCCAAACCAAGAAGCGAAAGCGTAGCAGGTTCTGGAACATCGATTAAAGGTACTGAAACCGAGGTGACTGACGTGACCGTCATTCTGGTGTTTGCTAAGAAATACTGCTGTGGATCTGAAACCTGGTAAAGGTAAGTTTCAGCCGATATCGTTGGGCTACCCGGTCCGGTTCCAAATGGTCCAGTGCCTTCGGCCCACGTACTGATATTTATTTCAGATCCACCTTCCTTTACGTTAATTGTTGACAAACCGAATTCAGTGATTGAAACCCTCGCCTCACGAATACCGCGGTCGTATTCAACCATATTTTCGGTGGCCAGATGATAATCAATACTAGCCTGCCAGTCCGAGTCGTCGTAACTAATCAAATCCGCATAATTAATTCCAAACAAAGTCCATTCAATTGAACAAGCTCCATCAGCATTTCCATCCAGCGCGTTACAATACGTATACGTTGGAGTTCCATCATCATAAAATGTACTCGCCCGAGTCCCTTCGTTATCGAATGTAAAAGACCATGATAATGAATCGCCGACATTAAGCCCGGTCACGTCACTCTGTGCAACCTGAGTAACCCAAGTTTCCGTAACGATGGCTGCATTTGCTGACATCGAACCTAATGCTAAAACCCCTACAGCGGCTAATTTTTTTAACGTAAATTTCATAATAAGCACCTATAAAAAAGAAACTCTTACATCAAAAAAAAATTAAGCAAATTCAATACAAACTTATACTCTACGAAACCTCAATTCATTAGACTCAACTCGAGAGACCGAAGCTATAACAAGAAATACGTATAGAGATATAATGAATTTCACATATTTTGACCTTATAAAATCATGACCATCTTCTACTAAAGGCAAGTGTAAAATACCTTACTACAAGCTGTTATGTTCAGTGAAGGATAATATTTTAAGCCTTTAGTTTACCCCTTAACCTTATAAAGATAGACCATTAAGAGAAATAAGAAAATATTCGATCTGAATCAGCAGTGTTCGACTCAATTCTATATAGCTTCCATCAGAAAACCGCCCCTCTCTTTTGAACATCCTAGATAATGCAAAAGGGCTGATTTGATTTATTGCCAACGTCTTCGGCGGTTTCCTGGTTTTTACAATTATTACTGGAAGAGCGCTAACTAAAGAACATTAAGGTTTATTCTTCTCGTGCCAATTGAACCGTTTACAAAGGAAAACGCTTAAGTAATGCCCTGCAGCGGCTGAAAGACTTGCAGCGATACCTGAAGATATATCGTTTGTCGCCACATAGAATAGACCTCCCGCGATAAGGATGCCTGAAGGATAAGTATCCGCATTTTCTCCAATAACGACTCGGCTAATTTGGTGTACTGCAAATATCATGAGAAATGATATCAATATTATTTCTGCTATAGGGAGTGACTCCATACTTTGGATAACCTTATTTCGAGTTTGGCTTAGTAATGAGAAATTATTAAGCTGGAAAATAACATGTTACAGCGCTATACGTAATCAAAGAATTTTCTATGTTCCTTGCCCGCACTATTAGGGTTTACTTTGTTAGCATGTTTGAACTCTTTCCAGCTATCTACCTGTTTACCCACATTTAGTCTAGGAAATTCACCACAGCCCTCTGTTGAGGTACCTAAGAAACCTAGCAATGTCGCTAAGCTTTTGGGCTTGCTGATATCTATTTTTAGTAGATCTGATCTAGCCGAGAAATAGTCAAACACCTCTTGTTGATGTTGCCTATAGCAGTTTTCTAAATGAGACTCAGCAATCGGGTCTTCTGTATCGAGCAAGGCGAAGGTTTTGTGGAAGCTACGTTTAAGTACGGGGTTAAAGTGACCTGTCTTGAGTTCCAAGTTTGCTTGCATCTTATGAAGCAAGCGCTGAATCGAGGGTAACCAGACATTTAATTCTCGATCTAAGTAAACGAATTTAGAACCGGGAAAGAGCAGGTCTAGCTCTTGATAGTCACAAAAGCATGGCGCATCTGAAACCACATCGGCCAATTCAAATGCACGTTTAGTATAGGCGGTATGCGCTACCTTATAATTATGCGCTAATAGAGCAACACTAATACTCGTCGTACCCGTTCTAGGCAGACCGATTATAAAAAGTTTATTCATTGTCTGTGACCTGAGCTAAGCGCTTTGAAGTAAACATTCGATATTGATTGAGATCAAGCCTACCCCACAATAAGCTAGCTAAGATATATTTTTCTGCTCAAGCCGCGTATATTTGGGCCTTTAACTTAGTCCATGTCTATTCATATTTTTACCGCTACGAGACGCTTATGCCAGATCAAGATAAAATGGGTTTTCTAAGAAGAACATCCAGAATCTCTAGCCTTTTTTGTTTCGTATCTGCAGTGATTTGTGTTCTGATTCTACTGATTTTCTTTGGTGATTTGTCTAAGGTCTATAAAGCGAGTTTTGCTTCCTCATCCTTTTTCTTTTTTACGAGCGGATTCGTATTGAAAGAAATGGCTGACACAAAAGTTGCACGTACTGACCTTCCACGCCCAGCCCCTGGCGCTGAGTAAAGCCTCGGTAGCCTTAGCCGCGAAAATCACAGCGTACCTTTCAGCTCTGGGCTCAAAAATTCGCCCCTTTCTTATTTGATCAGATCAAAATCTCTA
>NZ_LWGG01000418.1:0-1149 GCF_001635365.1 Oleiphilus sp. HI0128
TGTTCGCCTCATTGAGTGAGTGCCATAAGCTGCCTTATCTAAACCAATACTGGAAACCCATGAGTCAACAATTCGAGCATATTGTCTAGTAGATAGATGCTCTGATTTCTTACACCGACTTTGAAATAAGAAATCGTTAAAACCTAAATGCTGAATCTCAATCAGTTTATTTAAGGTCGTTTTTGTCTTCGCTGTAATTTCAAATTGAACAGGTGTTTTCGTTTTTTTCTGAATGATTTGTGCGCGTGATTGAATACCATCGCCATGACTTATGTCACTGACTGACAGTCTGACAAGATCACAACTTCGAAGCATGCTATCAATTGCTAGGTTGAAAAGAGCTAGGTCTCTANATANTTACGTAAGCGTCTAGCCAAGCACACATAATACCAAACCCAACAATTAATTACGCTAGTTCCAAAATTCACAAGGAACTAGCACATGACTAAAAAGAACACCAAGAAAGCCAAACACGACTGGCCAAGTATCTTCGATTATCAAAAAGAGAGCGGGTTAACGGTTGCAGAATTCTGCTCCATACATAAAATCAGCACCTCTTCGTTCTACCTCAATAAGCACCGACGCTCGACAGGCAATAATTTTGTCGAAGCGAAAGTTGTTCGGCAAGTGTCTGAACAAGTCACACAGATCACTAGCTCTAAACAAATCATCACGTTAATCACACAAGCAGGTGAACTGACTTTTCCAGATTCGATATCACCTGACTTTTTAGTCAGAGTGATAAAGGGTTTATCATGAAGATGTTTGTTCAGCCTTCCCGCATTTATCTTCACCGGCAGTTTGTCGATTTCAGAAAATCGATTAATGGTTTATCTGTGATCATTGAGTCGGAGATAAATCTTCCCGTCATGAGCGGTGCCTTGTTCATTTTCTGCAACAAAGCCAAAGATAAATTGAAGATACTTTATTGGGATAAAACCGGCTTTGCCTTGTGGTATAAACGGCTTGAAAAAGATAAATTCAAATGGCCAAGCCGTATTGATGAAGCATGTTTAGAATTGAATGAACAGCAGTTGTCTTGGTTGCTGGAAGGCTATGATGTCATCGGTCATCAAGCTGTCGATTATCAAAATATTATGTAATAAAATCAGGTAAATAGTATAAATAAAAACAGCAAGTTAGCGTGTT
>NZ_LWGG01000419.1:0-879 GCF_001635365.1 Oleiphilus sp. HI0128
GTTACACCGGTTCCTATGATCGTGTTGCTGCGTTTGCACGGCAGTGGCGACAAGAGCAACATGAAGCAAAGAGCACTGCCGCTAAGCGAGTCTATGTTCCACTGACTTTTGCACCAGGCGAAGCATTCCAGTTTGATTGGGGCGAAGATTTCGCCACGATCAATGGTCGGAAGTGCTGCCTTCAAGTTGCTTACTTCAAGCTAAGCAATAGTCGAGCTTTCTTCCTGCGAGCTTATTACAAACAAACGCACGAGATGCTGTTTGATGCACACAATCATGCATTTCGGGTCTTTGGTGGCGTGCCTGAACGCGGCATCTACGACAACATGAAGACTGCTGTGGATAAGGTACGATCAGGTAAACAGCGCGATGTTAATCGCCGATTCCAAACGCTAGTCAGTCATTATCTGTTTGAAGCTGAGTTCTGTAATCCAGCTGCAGGTTGGGAGAAAGGCCAAGTCGAGAAAAAGGTGCGAGATGCTCGGCATCAGTTATGGCATACCGCTCCCAAGTTCAAGACTCTCGAAGAACTTAATGCTTGGCTTGAACGCCAATGTATTGAACTGTGGCACCGCCAAAAACACCCAGAACAATCCAATCTAACGGTTGCTGAATGCTGGCGACAAGAACGGCCATGTTTAATGCCTGTCCCAGCGCCATTCGATGGCTATGTAGAAGAGACTAAGCGAGTCTCTTCTACATGCTTAATTACGTTCGAGCGTAACCGCTATAGTGTCCCGGCAAGCTTTGCTAACCAGCATGTGAGTCTTCATGTTTATGCAGCTGAAATCGTTATCGTTGCCGAAGGCAAGGAGATAGCAAGACATAGACGTATCTTCAATCGCAAGCATGATGCAGGTATCACCAAGTNTGAATGGA
>NZ_LWGG01000420.1:0-708 GCF_001635365.1 Oleiphilus sp. HI0128
TTATCACCAGGCATTACCATTTCAACACCTTCAGGCAACTCACAAGCACCTGTCACATCAGTCGTACGGAAGTAGAACTGTGGACGGTAACCTTGGAAGAATGGCGTATGACGACCACCTTCATCTTTACCCAAGATATATACTTCAGCTTCAAACTTAGTGTGAGGCTTAACAGAACCAGGCACACATAGAACCTGACCACGCTCAACTTCGTCACGCTTAGTACCACGCAGAAGAACACCAACGTTCTCACCCGCACGACCTTCGTCTAGAAGCTTACGGAACATCTCAACACCAGTACAAGTAGTGGTTTGAGTTTCCTTGATACCAACAATCTCGATTTCTTCACCAACTTTGATGATACCACGCTCAACACGACCCGTTACAACCGTACCACGACCTGAGATTGAGAACACGTCCTCAACAGGCATTAGGAATGGCTGATCTACAGCACGCTCTGGCTCTGGAATATAAGAATCTAGCGACTCAACCAACTTCTTAACAGCAGTTGTACCTAGCTCGTTATCATCTTCGCCGTTCAATGCCATCAAAGCAGAACCTGCGATAATTGGCGTATCATCACCTGGGAACTCATAAGTGTCTAGCAACTCACGAATTTCCATTTCAACCAATTCAAGCATCTCGTTGTATTCTTCTGAACCTGCACCACCACAGTCTTCAGCCAACAAGTCAGCCTTGTTCAAGAAT
>NZ_LWGG01000421.1:0-913 GCF_001635365.1 Oleiphilus sp. HI0128
GCAAGACATAGACGTATCTTCAATCGCAAGCATGATGCAGGTATCACCAAGTATGAATGGAGACATTATCTAGCCGTGGCTCAACGCAAACCAGGAGCACTGCGTAACGGCGCACCGTTCGAGACCTTGCCAGACAGCTTCAAGTCCATTCAAAAGTATTTACTTCGACGACAAGGTGGTGATCGAGAAATGGTCGAGATATTGGCCTTGGTACTTCATCACGACGAACAGCTGGTTGAGCAAGCGGTTGAGGAATCTCTGCGATGCGGGCACCCCTCAAAACAGCATGTAATGAACTGTTTGAGCCAACTCATCGAACAGGAAACACCTGAGCCTTTGCTAACACCACCCTCTCTCATTCTAAACGAAGAGCCTATTGCCAACACACAACGCTACGATCAACTAAGAGGTCATCCTTATGCACATTGAAACCATGATCCACACCTTCAAACAACTCAAACTACACGGTATGGCCAACAGTGTTATGGAGCTATCACAGCAAGCTGGGCCATCTTACCTTCAAGCACAGCCCATTCTTGAAGCCTTGATCAAAGCTGAAGTAACAGATCGAGAAGTGCGATCAATCGCTTATCAGATGAAGCATGCAAGGTTCCCAGCCTACCGTGACCTAGCTGGCTTTGACTTCAATCAAAGCAGTGTAGATGAAACGCTTGTCAAAGCGCTTCATCGCTGTGAGTTCATCGAAGGCAGCCACAACATCGTACTTATAGGAGGCCCTGGCACGGGTAAAACTCACTTAGCAACGGCAATAGGCGTACAAGCCATCCAACACCACCGACTACGAGTGCGCTTCTTATCGACCATTGAACTTGTGAATCAACTTGAACAAGAAAAACTCGAAGGTAAAGCGGGACGCATTGCGAACAGGTTAAGCCATACAGACTTGGTTATC
>NZ_LWGG01000422.1:0-614 GCF_001635365.1 Oleiphilus sp. HI0128
GCAGACGAAGACAAAAGCTGTGATGACTGCGGTCATGAATTACATCGCATGGGTGAAGATAAAAGCGAGCAGCTTGAATTCATTCCTGCCCAGATCAAAGTCATCGAACATGTGCGACCTAAATATAGTTGTCGTCATTGTGAGCAACATGCAACGAACGTCACGATTAAACAAACGCCGGTTCCGGCTTCACCTATTCCAAAAAGCTTTGCTACGGCGAGCTTGTTAAGCCAAATCATTACCAGTAAATATCAATATGGCTTACCGCTTTATCGACAAGAAAGTCTGTTCAAAGAATATGGCATCCCGCTTAGCCGACAAACGATGTCGAGCTGGTTGCTGAAGTGTACAGACTTACTCAAACCGCTTTATGACAAACTGCATGAAACCCTCTTGCGGCAAAATGTAATACAAGCAGATGAAACCACACTAAAGGTAATCGAATCCGACAAAACCAAATGTTATATGTGGTTATATTGCACCGGTACCGACTCACCCGGCAGCAATCACACAGACATTCCCAATATCGTGCTGTATGACTTCCATGAAAGTCGGGCAAGCCAGTGTGCGATTAATTTTCTACAAGGTCACTCAGGCTATTTACAGGTAGATGG
>NZ_LWGG01000423.1:0-604 GCF_001635365.1 Oleiphilus sp. HI0128
AAAGTATTCAATCAACTCTAACAAGTTTAGCCTGCCTCGCCCCGGAAAAAGCCCCGGGGCTGGACTCGCTATCGCTCGCCGCAGCTAAAGGCGTTGGTATGACTCCCCACGTCAAGAGGCCCGCACAAAATCCTGCCGGAACCTCGGCCAGAGCCTTTCTTTTTAATTAACATTCTTCCCGTTAGGGAAGCGTCAACGCATCAGATGAAGCAAGTAATTTCGACGGTGATCATGCTGGTATTCGTGGGTTGCTAACGCGACGCGTTAACCTATCCAACCTTACTTATTACGTCGTGGTGCCTGTCTTCAGTCTATGCTCGTGGATCAATGTACTGCTAGCTCATTGCCAACCTAACGCCTTCGGTGATTGCACCACAGCCGCTGCTTGATCTTTTGCATTGACGCTAAACTTGTTCATGTATTATTCCTTATCTACTTAAGCGGGTACGCGTGAGATTCGTGTTTTTGGATCTATTCTGGGTAAGGTGACTTCCTTCGAGATTGACCAGATATAAGCTATCAGTTCTCGTGCGATCGCCGTTACCACGACACTTCGATGTTTACCTTTGTGTATTAGTCGTTGATATCGTCTACATAATCTCTG
>NZ_LWGG01000424.1:0-523 GCF_001635365.1 Oleiphilus sp. HI0128
GTAGTAGCGGCCCGTACTTCTTCTTTGCCTAACGAGCTTGATTCTGATAAAGGGAGGCTTTCTAAAGCCTTTCGATCAAGCTTGTTGTTAAGGGTGCGTGGTAACTCCCCGAGTGCTTCAAGGTGCTGCGGCACCATGTAAGGGGGCAATTGCTGTCGCAGGTGCTCACGAAGTTCACTGAGACTAATCGGGCTATTCTTCCATACAACATAAGCGATGAGCCGCGTATCGCCGGCACGGACTTCTCGTACGCTTAAGGCGCAGTCGTCAATGGCGTCGTGTTGGCGCATAAGCGTCTCAATTTCACCCAGTTCTATTCGGTAGCCGCGTACTTTGACTTGCTGATCCAGTCGTCCCATATACGTAAGGGTGCCGTCGTGGGTGTAGCGTACTTTATCACCGGTGCGATAGAGTTGGCCGTCTCCAAAGGGGTTTGGAATAAAGACCTTCCGGGTTAATTCGTCACGATTGTTATAGCCTAAGGTCAAACCGTCACCACCGATGTATAGTTCGCCAGCGATGC
>NZ_LWGG01000425.1:0-628 GCF_001635365.1 Oleiphilus sp. HI0128
TTAAAGCCCTCTTCGCGTCATCATCACCATGAACAATTCTTATTTCTGAAGGCTTAGCATTCATACCTTGCACAAAGTTCAGTAAGTCTTCCTGACCTGCATGCGCAGAGTAACCCGAGATCGTATGTACAGCGGCATTAATCGTATAGCGCTTACCCTCTAGCTCGACATAGCCATTTCGTGTCCCGTAAGTTTGAATATCTCGCCCTGCAGTTCCCTCAGCTTGATAACCTACAAACAGAATATCAGTACGCTTATCTTCAATTAAGGCTTTTAAATAATTAACAATACGTCCACCAGCACACATACCGCTAGCGGCGATCACAATGGCTGGGCGAGCCGTCTTTGCTAAATAATTCACTGTGTCGAGGTGAGTTTGATGATCATCTATCGTGAGTAAATTTTCAAATGACAGAGGGTGTCGACCCTCGGCTACCCGACTTTGAGCCTCTGCATCCCAAAAAGGTTTTAGTTGTCGGTAGGTATCAGTAAAGTCGTTGGCCAAAGGTGAGTCGACTATCACTTCAAGCTCAGCCCAATTCAGCGCCCCCTGATCGGCTTTATCTTTAAGCTCATAGATCAATGACTCAAGTTCATACAATAGCTCCTGAGTGCGGCCGATACTGAA
>NZ_LWGG01000426.1:0-457 GCF_001635365.1 Oleiphilus sp. HI0128
TGCCAAGCAAGCGTTAACACCCAGAGGGCAAGCAAGAGATAAAGGCATGATTTATAGGAACTATAACTGCAGCGTCAAAATTTGTAGAGTTTGCAGCCTGCAAACCCAATGCACCAAAACAGCCACTCCCCGAACAATTCGTCGTTGGGAGCATGCTAGTCGCATTGAAAAGATGACCGAGCTTCTGGAGTCCAAACCTGACAGCATGGTGATCAGACAACAAACCGTCGAACACCCATTCGGTACAATTAAATTATGGATGGGCGCAACACAGCTACTCACCAGAAGATTTAAGGGGGTCAGCATTGAAATGGACTTGCATGTCCTGGCCTACAATCTTAGACGAATGATCACAATTTTTGGTGTCAGCGGCTTAATCAAAGCTTTGATGACCAATGCATCCTAGGCTTAATCTGATTGCAGCTTCCTGTTGAGGCGCTATTTGGCTTGTATGAGC
>NZ_LWGG01000427.1:0-1090 GCF_001635365.1 Oleiphilus sp. HI0128
TGTGTTGCCACCCTGGATATCTTGAGCTGGGTTCAAAGCAACAGAACCTAGATCAAGAACTGCGTCTTTAACAGCGTAGATGTCACGCATTGAGTGAGCGAAACCGAATGCATTCAATCCGTCTAGACCAGAAGTGTCACCACGATGGTTGTGGATTTTCAGATCGTTGATCTGAACACCAGCGATATCGATGTAAACATCTAAATCAGTGATGTTGAAGTAGCTATCCATGTGGATTTTTGAGTTCGCATCACCGTAACCAGTAGAACCAGTCACAGCATCAGAAGCTTCAGCAGCAGAGATACGACCATTACCATCAGTGTCAGTAGCGCCGAAACCATTACCATTGTTTTCGATATGGATATCTTTGTGACCCAAGTAACCCGCAATGCTTAAGTTGCTGATCAAAGTAGTAGTTTGTGCAGTAGAAAGATCTGCGCCTGGCTGGTAAGTAGAGTCAGCAATACCGATTGCACCGATTTCGTATTTGAAATCAACCGCTGTTACAGCTGCGTCGATAACTTCTTGAGTTGAGAAATCAGCAAGTGCAGTAGCACCGCCAGCAATAAGGTCATCAGCACTGATAAGAGCAGCCAATGGATCAGTAGCGATTTCGTGAATTAACAAGTCACCGTCTTCGATACCAACACGACCCTTAACGAATGTTCCGCCAAGTGCACCAGCAACTGCTTGAACAACAGATACACCAGGAGCAGCTTGTACATTGTTAGCTTCTAGCTGTGTCAAAGATGCACCATCAGCGTTAGCTTCGATACCGCCAGCCAAACCAGCTAGACGACCGTCATCTACAGCACCGTATGCTAGAGCCAATGCAGCTAGACCTTCAGCACCGTAAAAATCAGACAAACCACGATCTAAAATGTTTTCGCCAGTAGCAGCAGAACCAGCAATATCGATGTTCATACGGATATTGTCAATCATGTCAGTGTCGTTTGCTAGGTTATCGTCACCAGTGTTTGCGTTGCCGCCGATGCTGATGTCGTTGATGAATAGGCTACCAGCATCTTTATACATGAACTGACCGATAGAAACTTTAGTTTCTAGATCGATAGTCAAACCAGCTTGACCA
>NZ_LWGG01000428.1:0-23669 GCF_001635365.1 Oleiphilus sp. HI0128
TATAAGGCTTTGCATTATTATGGATGTTCTGAGGAAAAAGGCCAGCTTATATCTCAATAAGCTGGCTCGCATTGTTGTTAATCTGTTCAAGTGCGTCACGGCCTGGAACGGCTCTACCAAAATAGAAGCCTTGAATCTCCTGGCAGCCCAAAGACTTTAGGTAACTTAGTTGAGTCTCGGTTTCGACGCCTTCGGCAACAATATTGAGTTTCAGGCCGTGGGCCATGGATACAATAGCATTAACGATGCAGGCATCATCGTGTGTATCTTCAATATCCTTGATGAAGGACTGGTCTACTTTCAAAGTATGAATAGGCAGTTTATGAATATAGTTCAGTGATGAATAACCCGTGCCAAAGTCGTCAATGGCAATGGTGACGCCATGCTCAGAGAGTTGTCTGAGTTTTTGAGTCATATTCTCAAGGTCGTTCATAATAACATTTTCAGTGAGCTCGATTTCGAGATTTCCGGGCGGGAAATCTGCCTGGCGCAAGCTGGATAGTAAACGCTGTACAAAGCGCGGGTGTTCAACCTGGAGAGGTGAGAAGTTTACTGATAAGCGAATGTCACTTTGGCCGCTGTCGATCCAGGATTTAATTTCTTTACAGGCCGAATGCAGTACCCAGTCGCTAATATCAGACATTAGTCGGGTTTCTTCGGCTAAAGGAATAAACTCGCCAGGATAGATTAGACCACGCTCAGGATGCTGCCATCTTACCAGCGCTTCAACACCGATGGTCTTACCTGTCTTGGCAGAAATTTGAGGCTGATAATAAACTTTGAACTGGTTACGTTCCAGTGCGTTTCTAAGGTCTCTTTCCAGGCTCAAACGATTTGAGGTGTGGATGGCCATATCTTCGCTGTAGTACTGGTAACCATCTTTACCGCGTCCCTTTACATGGTACATAGCAACATCGGCATTTTGGATGAGCTGGTCAACCGTGTTCCCGCCATTAGGGTAGACGGCAATACCAATACTTACGCCGACAAATACTTCATGCTCACCCAGGTCGAAAGGGGCTTTGAGTGTTGAAATGACTTTCTTGGCAATGGTTCTGGCATCTTCAGGCGAAGAAATTGATGGCAGAAGTAGGGTGAATTCATCTCCACCAAAACGAGATAAGGTATCACACTTTCTGACGCAGCTTTCAAGGCGAAGGGCCACAGACTGCAATAAGCGGTCGCCCATAGCGTGCCCCAAAGTATCGTTGACCACTTTAAAGCGATCCAGATCCAGGAACATGACGGCGACATGATTCTTGTTTCGTTTGGCCTGCGCGATAGAGATGTTTAGACGGTCTTTAAACAGCGCTCTGTTCGGGAGGCGTGTAAGAAGGTCGTGATAGGCCTGAAAGTTAATAAACTCTTCGGCTTCTTTTCGCTCGGTAATGTCACGAGCTGTTCCATAGGTGCCAATCACTTTGGTAAGCGTTTTCTTTTTTCCGGAAATGTCTGTAACTGAGGTTCTTACTTTACGCTCAATAGGGAAGAAAGTGACTTCAAAATAGCGCGCTGTATGGTCTGATTTTTTAGCTTTCAGGCGCAACTCTGAAGACCAGGTATCCTGTTTTTTACCGAACTGTTCCTCAAATAGATAGCTGGCACGCTCCAGGTCATTCTCTTCAATAATATCCAGGTAGTTTCGGCCGATTAAGTCTGTTTTCTTATAACCAAGAATGCTTTCTACTTTGTTGTTCAGAAAAGTGAATCGACCACTTTTGTCGAGCATGAAAACGATATCAGGAGAACTGTTAACGATGTAGCGGTGAAGTTCTTCAGATTTTTGTAGTCTCGATTGCATAGCGTGGTGTGCTTTTTCAAGCATCACCTTCTGCAGGGCGCTTTCCATGGTAGAAAGCAGTTCTTCAGGGTCATAGGGCTTACGCAAGTAATCATACGCGCCACGTCGTAAAGCTTTGCTTACCGCAGAAAAAGAAGACTCGCCGCTGACAACAATTGTTGCAACATCGATTTCTTTTTGAGTGATAAAGTCCATCACTTGATGACCATTGAGATCAGCCATATTCAGATCAAGAAGAACTAGATCAAAGTCTTCTGATGATAGCTTTTCACAGGCCTGCAGGCCACCATGTGCGCAAACAACTTGATAGCCTTTGTTGAGTAGAAGGTTCTCAAGACTTTTAAGTAGGCGATACTCATCGTCGACGATAAGAATGCAGGCTTGTTCAGTTTGCAGACTTAGATTCTGCTCTGTTTTTTGTATTTTCATGCTAACTCTTGACCACTACGTAATCACTACGTTCATTACTGCTCCATATTCCTCTCCTATAGTCGCTTCCATACACATGGACTATAGGCTTTCTTGAGGAAGAAAGATTTGAAACGTCGTTCCTTTTTCGTTGCTTCTACAACTAATGGTACCTTTAGCATCCCTGACGAGGTTTTTGGTAATACTCAGGCCCAAGCCTGAGTGTCCGTCACCTTTTGTTGAGGTAACAGGTTTAAAAAGGCTTTTTGCTATTTCTTCTGGCAGGCCTGGGCCTTGGTCCTTGATCAGGATTTCTACGTAACCCTGGCCATTAAGGTTGATATTGGCTGCCGTGCTGATAAAAATAATGCCGCCTTCAGGCATTGCTTCCGAGGCGTTTTTAATCAGATTTGTAATGATTTGCTTGAACTGGTTCCTTTTCGTGCCGATTCGCTTCAAGTCCTGATCTAAGTCTAGCTGATAGGAAGTGTCGTGCAAGACGAATAAAGAATGCTCATATAAGGTGCAAAGATTCTTGATTTCGGTATTAATGTCGACGCCGGACTGTGTTTCGACGGCTTCTTGTTTTAGGTCGCGTAAACGTAAAATAATCTGACTTGTTCTATTTAGTTCTTCTCTGACAATATCAAGCTCTTCAGCTAGCTCGTGTTGCTCGTAACTTTCTGCAGGCCCCGTTAGTTTGTTAGACAAAGAGACCAAATAGTTATTAATGATGTTTAAGGGGTTGTTGGCTTCGTGGGCTATTTCCCTGGCTCGCTGTGCCATAGCTTCAGTGCTGGCATCGCTCTCAATGCGTGTAATTTTTTCCGTGGTCTTACTGCAAGCCTGGGCCATTTCCTCGGTAAAGTACTTTAATAAACGTATTTGGTGTGAGCTTTGGCTCAGAGAGTGTTCACAGGCAATCACCAATACGCAAAATAAGTCTTCATGAGTCCGAATCGGACAGCAAACAATACCCGTGCTATTGAGTCCCCTAGTTATCTGCTGATCGACAACTGATAAGTTGTTTGAGTCATTGGCTGAGCTTGAGGCCTCAATATTGTGGTCAAGTGAGCACATTACCTGGTTTCTTGCGGCTGACTGCGCGACTAGGCTGCGCTCATTACTTAGTTTCACTTTAATAGGTACTTCATTGTCGCCATGTGCCTGGCCTGAAACGAGCTCTTTAGATTCGGGGTTAAACCAGTAGACTTCGCTTTGGCTAAAACCAAAAAGTAGCTCAAGGCTCGTGCGTAGTGACCTTCCTAGCTCATCTCGGTTTTGGGCGTGACTCAGTTCAGTGCTAACATTCTGGATAAGACCAATCTTTCGGACTTGCTCGGCCAGCTTTACTTGGGCTTTTTTATCGTTTTCACTATCTATGTCGGCTTGAATGTCTATTTCGATATTTAGAGTCTTGGCCATTTCTTTAACATCGCCTTCGACTTTAAAGACAATTTCTTTTAGTAGTGCGCTGTTTAGTTCAAATAATTGGTAACCCAAGTCTGCGAAACTGTCGCCTGAGAAATAATCCTGCTGAAAAGTGCCTAACTGGCTTGAAAGGTATATGAGCTTAACCAGGTGATGAGCATCCTGAATAGATTCAGGCTCGGCGTGATGGAACTCAATCGCATCAACAGCAAAGCTACTTAAGTTCCACTCTTTTGCGAGCCATGCTCCTATTTGAGTATGGTCAACTGAAAATGCTTCTTGCTCAAATTTACAGAGCTTATGAGTAAGAACCTCTGGCTTACTACGAAGTTCTGCATACTCTTGTGGAAAGTGACTGTCGAGAACCACCTCCCCGATGTTGTGAAGCAATGCAGTCAGATAGGCTTCATCAGGATTAGGGTAGCTGGTCAGGATCGCTAATGCTTTTGCAATTAAAGCTGTGCTCAGAGAGTGCTTCCAGAACTGTTTCAAAAAAACGAGGTGTTGACTCTTAAAGCCCGAGAAGAATTGTTGTACCGCCGCAGTGATAACAATCGTCTTGATTGTATCGGTACCCAAAACAAGTAGAGCGCGCTCAATACTTTTTATTTCGGTTCCGCGATTGTAGAACGACGAATTTGCCAGGGATATAACGCGTGCGGTGATCGCAGCATCATGACTAATTATTTGTGACATTCGCTGAAAGGTTGCGCCGTCTTCCTGACAAGCTTCCAGCATTTCAACCAATACATGAGGAAGAGAAGGTAGCTTATTTACCTTCAATTCGTTCATTATTTGTTGTGTGTTGTCTGTAGTCATGGCTTTTTATGATAAAAAATCGTCTTTTAAAGAACGTTATTATTGAGCATATATTAGACAATACTCTATACAAATTAAACATTTATTGCACTTTTTTTAAGTAATTGTTTAAAAGTGAGATTTGCTACTAGAAAAATACTACTTGGTTGTTGTGCGTGATTTGGTGTTTTATCTATCTTAAAGTCGGTAGAATGGGCGAGTTCATGATGTGCGCATGGTAATGTGTTTGTTTGAACCTAAAACGTATTGCCTGCAGGGCAAGCGCACTGAATTTAGTATTAAAACTGTTACCTTGAAAGGCCTTTTTGCGGTGATGCTAGACAAGAATAAAATACCCCGTGTAATCGCGATCACTGGCGGAAAAGGTGGTGTAGGTAAGACGAGTGTTTCAATTAATCTGGCGATTGCTTTGTCAAAAAGCGGCTCCAAAGTGTGCTTGCTAGATGGTGATACCGGCTTAGCTAATACCAATATCATGTTGGGGCTCTATCCCGCCTATACGCTGGAGCATTTGTTCACGGGTGAAAAGTCGATTCAGGATATCGTGCTCGAAGGGCCCGAGGGTATCCAGGTCATTCCAGGAGCATCGGGTTTCGCTCAGTGTGTTGAGTTGGATGTCGGGCAGCAACAAAGGCTGGTGACTTCTATTCGTGCAATTGAGCCTCATTATGACTATATGATGGTCGACACAGCCGCGGGTATTTCTCCAACCGTTCTTCATTTTATTGCCGCGTCTCAAGTTGCTGTCGTTGTGGTGACCCCCGAGCCAACCTCTTTAACTGATGCGTTCTCTCTGCTTAAGGTGCTCAAACGCCGCGGTTATCGACGAAAGGTTCAGATTGTTGTCAATATGGTCTCTAATGCGGCGCAAGCTAAGAAGGTCTTTCAGCGCTTTTCACAAGCCGTTAGTAAGTATCTGGACCTGAATACAGAATACCTGGGCTCGGTATGGATGGATGAAAGCATGCGAGCGGCAGTCAGCTTGCAGCGTCCTGTTGCGCTTTATCCTAAAACCGATCCTTCCGCTCGTTGTTTTTATCGCTTAGCAGAAAAAATAGATGACCTGTTTAGCCAGACAGGCGTTCCGCGTTTGGCCTTTAGCGCCTATTGGCAAAAAGTAGTAGAGCGACAAGTCGCTCGCCCACAGAAAAGCATCGCGGCCAAACAAGCGGCTTCGACAAGAAAAACGACGTCTCTTCATAAACCGGGCTCTTTTGATAAGCTGCGTGAGCAAATGGCAAGCTTTAGCTCGGCAGGAGAGCAATCCCAGGGGAATAAAAGAGCGGTCTCGAGTTATGAACAAACCTTGCTTGACCAAGTTCGGGAAGCTCAAGGCGACTTGTCTCCTGAATCAGAGATCCATGTTGAAGACAATGCTTTGGATTCCGGCGTTGAAGCTAGCGTTGAACGTTATGTTGAGCAAAAAGCAGAGCTAGTAGAGGAGCCGCTATCAGAGCATTCTGAAGATGCATGGGTCGATCTACGGCTTCGTTTAAATAACTTCTTTAGCGATAAAAATACAACACCCGAACAGATGGTGACTTTGTTGTCTGGGTGTATTTACAGTTTTGGTGATCGTCTGGGCAATGCAGCAGTTGACCTTCTTCATAGCTTGCTGCATTCTCTGGATCCTGATCAGTTGAGTGAAGAACAAAAACAATTGTTATTGTCTGATTATGAACGCATCGGTTTGGATGAATACCGCCAGTCGATAAAGCTCAGACAATCCAAAGCCCGTTATGACGCTTCTGGTTTTGGTGATCAACAAGTTCTAGCGCGAGCAATTCGCTCCTCAGCTGAAGATATACCACTGGAAAGTTTATTAGAATCAATCAAGTATGCGTCTTTAGTCGACTCTTCCGGTGACTCATAAAGAATAAAAAGAGACTCTGAATAGTGAGGCTCTACAAGGACCGGAGACATCTCATGAGTAATCAAAAAGTTTATCCCATTCACGCGCAGGCTAAAGCCCGCACTAATATCGATCAAGACCGTTATCAAGCGCTTTATCAGCAGTCGCAGGATGACAATGAATCGTTCTGGGCAGAGCAGGGAAAGCGCCTTGAATGGATCAAACCTTATTCCCAGGTAAAAGATGTATCGTTTTCTTCTAATGATTTGCATATTCGCTGGTATTACGACGGTGTCTTGAATGCTTCGGTAAATTGTCTAGATCGCCACTTGGCTGAGCGTGGTGAACAGACTGCAGTTATCTTTGAGGGAGATGAGCTAGATTCTTCTAAGCATATTTCCTATCGAGAGCTGTACGAAGAAACGTGTAAGTTTGCCAACGCCATGCGACAAACAGGTGTAAAAAAGGGCGACATTGTCACTATCTATATGCCTAATGTTCCTGAAACTGCTGTAGCGATGTTGGCCTGTGCTCGTATTGGTGCCATTCATTCTGTTGTGTTTGGTGGTTTTTCTCCTGAAGCCTTGGCTGCTCGTATCGCTGACGGTGCAGCGAAATGGGTCGTGACGGCTGATGAAGGCGTACGTGGTGCCAAAGCGATTCCTCTAAAGAAAAATGTCGATGCAGCGATTGAAACCGATGCGGTCACGACGGTTGAAAATGTCTTTGTGTTAAAACGCACCGGCAATGATGTTAATTGGGTCGAGGGTCGAGACCTTTGGTATCATGAACTTTTGGCAGGTGCTTCGAGTGAGTGTGAACCTGAGCCAATGAATGCCGAAGACCCGCTCTTTATGCTTTATACCTCTGGTTCGACGGGTAAGCCTAAAGGTGTTCTTCATACGACTGGCGGTTACATGGTCTATGCCTCGCTGACGCATGAAGTTGTTTTTGATTATCAGGAAAATGATGTTTACTGGTGTACAGCTGATTTTGGTTGGATCACCGGCCACACTTACATGCTTTATGGGCCGCTAGCGAATGGTGCTGTGAATGTTATGTATGAAGGTGTGCCGAACTACCCTGATTTTTCGCGTTTTTGGCAGATTGTTGAAAAGCATAAGATTAACGTTATCTACACTGCGCCGACCGCAATTCGAGCCTTGATGGCAGAAGGCGATGCCTATGTTGAAAAATGCGACCTATCAAGCTTGCGTTTGCTGGGAAGCGTGGGTGAACCAATCAACCCAGAAGCCTGGGACTGGTATCACCGTGTAGTAGGTAAAGAAAAGTGCCCGATTGTCGATACTTGGTGGCAGACCGAGACGGGTGGGGTGCTGATTTCTCCTTTGCCTGGCGCCACGGAATTAAAGCCTGGCTCGGCGACACGCCCTCTATTCGGTGTTAAACCTGCGATTGTCGACAATGAAGGCAATATTCTGGAAGGTGCAGCTGAAGGTAATTTAGTTATGCTGGATAGCTGGCCTGGGCAGATGCGTACTGTCTACGGCGACCATGAACGCTTTATCCAGACCTACTTTAGTACCTATGAAGGTATGTACTTCACAGGTGATGGTGCGCGTCGCGATGAAGATGGTTATTACTGGATTACCGGTCGTGTTGATGATGTCTTGAATATTTCGGGGCACAGAATGGGCACCGCTGAAATCGAAAGTGCATTAGTGGCTCACCCAGATGTTGCCGAAGCCGCTGTTGTTGGCTACCCTCACGATATTAAAGGCCAAGGTATTTATGTCTATGTCAGTATGATGCATGACCATGACATTGACCTAAATGACGCGCTCAAAGACACCTTGAAGCAATGGGTGAGAAAAGAGATTGGCCCTGTCGCGACACCGGATATCATACAGTGGGCACCGGCGTTGCCAAAGACCCGTTCTGGTAAAATCATGCGCCGTATTTTGCGCAAGATAGCCGCGAACGAGCATGATAGCTTGGGGGATATCTCTACCTTGGCCGATCCTTCAGTGGTCGCCAAATTGGTTGATGAACGACTGAACAAGTAAGCAATCAACGCTACTGTAGGCAGAGGGGGAAACCCCTCGCAGAACCTGACCCTTGCTAGCCCGCCAGCGAGCCGTGGAAGGCTCTGCCTACAAGTATGGTTTTTCTCGAATCCGTAGGCAAACGGTTCCACCTCTCGCAGAATCTGCCCCCTTGCTAGCCCTCTAGCGAGCCTGGGACGGCCGCTCTGTCTACAAAACACTCCGCCAGATCCAGCAGTAAAATCGACAGCAATTTCCCTGATATCATTTAGACAACAACTTGGCTCGCTAATTGCAAATCACTCCAGCTACTAAAATTATTAATCTATAAATCAATGACTTATAGAAATGTTGCGCTAGCTTGGTGCAATTCTTGAGTAAATTGCTCAGGTATTGCACGGCATTGGTGCTCATTATTGAGAGAGTGTTTGTTTATGTTGTTTGGTCGAAAAGACAGAAAGCCTATCAAGATAGTAGAAAAACCTGTTAAGGAATGGAAGTACACCACCTGTGGTTATTGCTCGACTGGTTGCTCGATTGAAGTCGGTATCGATGAGGATGGAAAAGCGGTAGGAACCCGTGGTGATACCGGGGCAGATGTAAATCGTGGGAAGCTATGTATTAAAGGTATTTTTGAGCACCAACTATTTGATTCAGAGGGCCGCGGTGGTCAACCTCTGATGCGCGACAAATTCTATCAAGACTTTAAGCCTGCCAGCTGGGACCAAGCGCTCGATAAGACGGCCGCTGAATTCAAGCGAATCCAGGAAAAGTACGGCAAAGATTCTGTCGCTGTCGTCTCGACTGGGCAGATCTTCACTGAAGAATTTTATACTTTGGGTAAATTGGTGCGAGGTTGTATTGGTACCAATCATTATGATGGTAATACGACGCTTTGCATGGCTTCTGCCGTTTCAGGCTATAAGCGCTCTTTTGGTTCTGACGGACCTCCTGGTTGTTATGAGGACTTTGAGCATACGGAGTGCTTAATTGCCTGGGGCTCAAACCTGCCTGAGCAACACCCGATTATCTATTGGCGACTTAAAGAGGCCTTAGAGAAGCGAAAATTCCCGGTAATTGTTGTTGACCCTCGTGTAACCATGTTGGCGCAATTTGCTGATATTCACTTACCCATCACGCCTGGCACCGATGTGGTGCTCCAGAATAGTTTGATGCATGTGATCTTGGCTGAAAGTCTTGAAGACCGAGACTACATCAATGCAAACACCCAGGGCATAGAAGAAGTTGAAGCATTGGTTAAGGACTACGACCCGGTCAGTGCTTCAAAAATATGTGGTATTGATGAAGATACGATTCGTAATGTCGCGCGCTTGTATGCGAAAGCCGGTGCTGCAATGAGTATTTGGACGATGGGGATTAACCAGAGCACTCATGGTTCAGACGGCGTTGTCGGTATCAATAACTTGAACCTGATTACCGGAAATATCGGTAAGCCAGGTGGTACCAGCTTGTCTATTACAGGTCAGTGTAATGCTATGGGGACGCGTGAATGGTCTTCTTGTTCTGGCTTACCAGGATACAGGGCTTTGGAAAATGAAGAGCACCGCCAGGAAATTGCAGATTTTTGGGGTATCGATGCTGACTTCTTCCCGACTAAGCGTGGGATGCAACAAACCGATATCTTCCCGGCAATTGAAACGGGCCAGATTAAAGCCTTGTGGTTGATCGCGACTAACCCAATGACCTCGATGCCGCAAACCTCTCGAATTCGTAAGACGCTTGAAAAACTGGAGTTCTTGGTTGTTCAGGATAGTTACCGTGACGTTGAAACCAATCAATATTCTCATGTCTATCTTCCGGGTTCAGTTTGGGCAGAAAAGGAAGGTTGCTTCACTAATACGGAGCGTCGTGTAAACCTAGTGCGTAAAGTGGTTGAGCCTTATGCCAACTCTAAGCCGGATTTCTGGATCTTTAACGAAATGGCCAAGCGTTTTGAGAATGGCCAGAAGATTAACTTCCCTGATACCACGGCAGAGGCCTTTGAAGAAATGCGCCAGCTATCGAAAGGTGATGGCAGAACCTTAGATATTTCAGGTATGACGCATGAAATACTGGAAGAAGCCAGAGGGATTCAGTGGCCTTATCGCGAAGGAAATGACAGTGGCAAGGGCGACCCTCGTTTGTATACGGACGGTAAGTTCCAGACTAAGAGCAAGAAGGCGAACCTGATTCCTTTGCCGTATATCGAGAATAATGAAACACCTTGCGACAAGTACCCCTTCTGGATGAATAGTGGCCGGGTAGTGGAGCACTTCCATACCCGAACTAAGACCGGGAAGTTGGGTAACCTGAATAAGTTCAGCCCAACCCCCTACATGGAAATGAACCCTGACGCAGCTGCAGAGTTAGGCGTAGCGCATCAATCGTATGTGAGAATTGTTTCGCGCCGCGGTGATGCCGTGGTGATGGTACAGCTAACGCAGAGAGTTCCTAGAAATATGGTTTTCATTCCTTTTCACTTTCATGATTGTGTTAATCGTGTCTCGCTTGGTTTGCTTGACCCACACTCAAGGCAACCTGCCTTTAAGCAGTGTGCGATCAAGATAGAACCGGTCGACCAGTCGGTGGCTGGTCAATTAAATGCTGAGCGAAGAGGATATTAATATGCTGAATTTATTAGTAAAAGTTCGTGACCGCTTGGACCAGATCGGTGTGCCGAACGAAGAAAAGAACACCAACGAAAGACCGACTTTTACCTTCAGGGATAACGAGCAAGGCTATGCAAAGCTGTATGATCCTAAGGTGAAGAAGAACGAAAGCGAAGAAAACCGCTATGGGCAGAAGATTGACTTATTGGATCTGACCGAAGGCGCGTTCGAGCAGGGGCGATCGATGCAGATCAATGAAAACCCCTCTGTAGGTTGCAACCCTAATCGAAACAAGCAGCACGGATTTCACTTTACCGCTGACAACTGTATCGGTTGCCATGCCTGCGAAGCCGCTTGTAGTGAAAAGAATGAAAATCCGGCTCACTTGGCTTTCCGCTCGGTTGGTTATGTAGAAGGGGGTTCCTACCCTGACTATAAGCGCATGAACATATCAATGGCGTGTAACCATTGTGACGACCCGGTTTGTTTGAAGGGCTGTCCAACAAAGGCTTATACCAAGCATACTGAATATGGTGCGGTACTCCAGGATCCTGATACCTGCTTTGGTTGTGGTTACTGTACTTGGGTTTGTCCTTATAACGCACCACAGCTTGACCCGGTTAAAGGTCAGGTATCGAAGTGTAATATGTGTGTTGACCGCTTAGAAGTAGGCTTGAAGCCAGCCTGTGTGTCGGCCTGTTTGGGTAATGCATTGAACTTTGGTGTTATTGAAGATACGCCAGAAAATAGAGAGCAGACTGAGGCGAGTATCCCTGGCTTCCCTGACCCATCAATTACGCAACCTAATATTCGTTTCCAGCAGATCAAAACTCTACCGGAAGAGATGACGCGAACAGATGTTCAGCCTCTCAAGTACCATAAGCAAGAAGATGGAAGTTATCGTTCAGTTGTAGATGAGAAAGCAGGTAAAGAGCGATCTTGGAATTTGAAGCGTCTAAGTTCGCGAGAAAATCCTTTGGTTATGTTCACCTTGTCGACTCAAGCAGTGATCGGTGCCTTTATGATTTTGCTGTTGGGGCCGTCTATCTTCCCTGAAGCCTTTGCATTTTTAGATCAAAGTGCGATGAAGTATCCATTATTGGGTGCGATGATTTTTGTTCAGGCCTTGGGTTTATTCCTTTCTACGCTGCACTTGGGTAAGCCTTTGCGTTTCTACCGTGGGTTTAATAACTTGCGTTGGTCACCACTTAGTCGGGAAGCCTTGGGTATAGCCATGTTCTTCGCGGGCCTATGTGGCTATACCGTGTTGTCTGCGATCAATGAATGGTTGCAGTTGGGTATCCTAGATTTGCTGATATCTATTGCGGGTGGTTTTGCGGTGATCTCTGCTTTGATAGGTTTGTACTTCATGCACTGTATCTATCGAATTAAAGCTCGCCCGTTCTGGAATCATTGGCAGGTATTGACCAGCTTCTTTGGCAGTATGTTTAGTGTCGGCGGAATTGTTTTTGCCGTGTTTGCTTGTATTGCTTATTCGCTTCAAGATTTAAGCTTTGCACCACTTCTGAGTGTCTTGTCTGGTCTGGTCTTTATTGGCTTGCTGGTTGAGTCAATAGGTCTTGTTGCTCATGCTCGTTACCTGAATACTGAACAGGGAGAGGGCGCAGCAGCGCACTACATTCAGTGGACGACGTTTGGCAATACTTACTTGGCGAGAAACGTCAGCTTAGTGCTTGGCTTGCTTATCTCTGCAGTCTTCTTTATCTGGGCGCCTACCGGTATTTCAGCTGCACTGATTGGTATCGCTGCGGGGCTTGGCATGATCATTATGTTGTTAGTTGGTCGTGCACTCTTCTATGTATTGGTTGTACCTACAACCATGCCAGGGGCTTTCTTCTGGAAGAACAAAGGGTTTGAAGAACATGCCAGAGACATTGGTTTGGCAGAAATGCCTCAGGTGGGTGTTGTACCTGACCTACACTAATCGCAAGTGACTTAAGAGAAGGCTGCTTTCGAAAGAAAGTGGCCTTATTGCCAATAGAATTTAGTGCGTGCTTAGTCATCAATGAGTAAAAGAGGCAGGATAAACGAAGAAGCTAAAGTGAATCAGGTTAATGCTAAAGTGAAGCAGGATAGCAAGTAGCAGAGAATTGCTTCGCTGGTAACTCCATGCGTAGAGTAAACCCGCGGCAAAGATTAGGCTGAGCCTCTCTATCGCCCCGGGCCCTGTATGGAAGTGAGCAAGAGTGAACAGAAGGGATGAGCCAATGATGGCGGCGCTGGCTGTAGACGATTTTAGGAATATAAAGCGCTGAATGATTAGCCTGAAGAACGCTTCTTCAGCGATGCAGGTCACAAACAGATTAATAAAAATAAAGGCCAAAGTCAGCTGGCCGAATTTAAAATCTGTATTGACGCCCAAAATGTAGCCGATCAGAAAAATCCCAAACATAGCGAAGCCGAGCTTGGCGAATAGCTCGGGCTTTATGTTGGTTTCGTTCTTCAGGTTTGAAGGGCTCGTATTGCTGACCCAGTAGCGAAAGCAAAATAAGATTAATACTGCGCCCAAGGCTTTATCAAGGTGAGCACTTAGGGTGTAAGGAATGCTTGAGTTACCAAGTAAGGCCGGGCCGAAGACCGTGGTTTTAGTAAAGCCGGGAACAAGGTGTAAGGCTAGCATCAAGGGCACAAGGCTTAAAAATATCCAGGCGAAGGTTTTTATTGGTAAATGCTTTGATTGAACCTGACTAATGATCAGCGTGGCGAAAACAAGGAAAGCAGCAGTTCGCCAATCGATAACTTGCGTTAGCCAGCTTGTAATCAGCAAGATTGCGAGCAAGGGTAAGCTTAGAAGTAGGCTAGGTGGCTTGCCGGGCTTGAGCAATAAGCTGACTAGCAGTGTGTAGACAGAAAAGCTTGGAAGTAATTCGAGAGGCAGTTGAATATCCATATAGCTATACATTTACAATTGTAAATCCAGTTTACTAAAGTCGAAAAAAAAGACCGGAAATATACCGGTCTTTTTGAGTATGCGTGATATCAAGTGTTTTTAGAAGTCTTCCCACTCATCGTCTTCTGAAAACGAAGCTGCACCGTTATCCTCTTGCGCAGCACTGCTTGCCTGGTAGGTGATGACAGGTTCTTTAGTTGGTTCTGGTGCACTGTAACTTGCTGCAGGTGTTGACGGAGCTGAAGCGAAGGAGGGAGAAGAACTATGCGAGCTCTGCGAAGCATCTAAGCGGAAGAAGGCAATCAGGCGATTCATGTTGCTCGCTTCTTCAGACATTGAACGGCTTGCAGCAGAGGTTTGCTCAACCAAAGCCGCGTTCTGCTGAGTCATTTCGTCCATTTGCGCAACGGCCTGATTGATTTGACTGATACCGCTATTTTGTTCGATTGCTGCAGTGTTGACGTCATTGATCATCTTGGCAACGCGATCAACTGACTGGACGATGTCATTGAGCATTTGCCCAGACTGGTTAACCATGGCTGAGCCGGATTCTACCTTGTTTACACTGTCACGAATCAAGTCTTTGATTTCCTTCGCCGCGGCAGCAGAACGTTGCGATAAGGTACGAACCTCTCCAGCAACGACAGCAAAGCCACGGCCTTGCTCACCAGCTCTTGCGGCTTCAACCGCAGCATTCAAGGCGAGGAGGTTGGTCTGGAAGGCAATTTCATCGATCACGCCGATAATGTCGTTGATCTTGTTGCTAGATTCCATTATTTCACGCATCGCACTAACGGCACCTTGAACAACTTCACCGCCTTGCTCCGCTTTACCCTTCGCATCGCTTGCCATAGTGTTTGACTCGGAGGCATTTTCCGACGTTTGTTTTACGGTGGCTGTAATTTGCTCCATGCTGGAAGCGGTTTCTTCCAGTGAGCTGGCTTGCGATTCGGTTCGTCGACTTAAGTCATCGGAGCCTTCCGCGACTTCTTGTGAAGAAGTGCGAACCGTTTCTGAGGCGATTTGAATGCGTGTTAGCACTTCACTTAGTTTGGTAACGCTGTTATTTGCATTGTTTTTGATGGCAAGTAACTCGCCCTTGTAATTGTTTTCGATACTCTTGGTGAGATCACCTTCAGACATTGCTTCAAATATCACGCCGACTTCACTGACAAACTCGGATGTCTTGTCCATTAGAGAGTTCAAACCATTACTGAGGTTTTCGAAGAAGCCACTTTTACCGGTTAGGTCAATTCGTTGTCGAAGGTCTCCATCGTTGGCGGCATTTATCAAACTGTTAATTTCACCTTCTAGCGCAACCTCATCAGTTCTATCTGACCATTCAACGACGGTACCCAAGCGAGTTTGGTCTTCGCCATATATAGGTGTCGCAGTTAGGCCAAAGGTACGTACACCGACCTTAATTTCAGTTTGATATGTACTGGTCAGACGCTCAAGCATACTGCGTTGGTGTGCAGGGTTTTTGTGGAAAACATCGATGTTGTTGCCAACAAGGTTATTGGCATCAAAGTTTGGCAGCACTTTGCGTAAGTCTGCCTCAGCTACGCGCATCATATTCTGTACTGCTTTGTTCATATAATTGATGTTGTAATTTGCATCGGCCATCATCACATTGGTATTACAAACATCGAGAGCCAGTCTAACGCCTGCATTTTCCTCGGCGAGTTGTTTGGCTTTTGTTTCTTGAGCAAGCGCTTCTGTTCGGTCATTCCATTCAACGACAGTACCGATTCGTTCTTTGTTTTCAGCAAAAATAGGGGTCGCGATTAAGTTAAATGTGCGTGGCCCAACCGTAATGTTGGTTTGGTAAGTGCTGGTGAGCTTCTCAAGCATGCTGCGTTGATGCGCTGGATTCTTATGGAAGATGTCGATATTGTTGCCAATCAGGTTATCGGCGTCGAAGCGAGAAAGCTCTGCTTTCAAGTCGCTTTCCGCAGTTTTCATCATTTCTTGTACTGATTCATTCATATAAATGATATTGAACTCAGCGTCGGCCATCATGACGTTGGTGCTACACACATCTAGCGCTAGTTTGATTCGCGTATTGTCTGCTGCCAACTGAGCTTCAGCCTGTTCCTTGGCTAGCTGCGCGGTTTGATCATCCCACTCGACGACGGTGCCGAGTCGTTGGTGTTCATCATCAAAGATTGGTGTGGCTATCAAACTGAATGTTCGAGTGCCAACTTGGATTTTTCCGTTATATTGAGTTTGCAAGCCTTCTAGCATACTCCGTTGGTGAGCCGGATTTTTATGGAAGACATCAATACTCTCTCCCATAAGTGCTTGAGCATTAAAGTTGGGAAGTACCACTTTTAAGTCTGCTTCAGCACTTTGCATCATTTCCTTTACGGAGTCATTCATATAGACAATGTTGTAGTCATCATCGGCCATCATGACATTGGTGTTGCAGACGTTTAAGGCAGAGATAATCCGCTGAGTGGAGGCTTGAGAAGCCTCTATTTCGTTTTGTTTTTCCTGTTGGCTATAAGCTAAAGCCTGTAGCTTGGAGGCTAGGCTATTGTTCTTCGCACCAGTATTTTCTGAAGCGTTCGAAAAGTTCCCCATGGAAATTTCATCGACTAAATGCTTCACCTGAGAGATTGGGGCGCCCAGATTGTTCTGTGTGTTATGGATGTTAATGAATGCGATGGCGGTCACCAGGATAAGCGCGATAATACTACCGGATATGCCGATAGCCCCACTACCAGATAATAGCGAGCCAACTGTGATCAGCAAAGCTAGCGCGAAGCCGATAATTAGCTTCCATTGAGGTTGTATTTGTTCTTGATGGTTCATGTTTATTACCGTCCATTAGTTGATAAGGATTGGGGCCTGTATCAATGTAGTTCAAAAAAACAATATCACCTTAGTGGTAGATAAATTTTTATTGTTCTGGCTTAACGAAAAATTAGGATAAGATTGCTCGCTAGTTTGATAAGCTAGGAAACCATTATTTAAGGTATGGATAAGGGAAGACGAGAATGAATTTAAAGAAATGCATTGGGGGGAGTATATGTTTACTTGCTCTAAGCAGTATCGCTTTTGCAGAAGATAAACCTAAATATTATGCCGGGCTGGATGCCCACTACCTGATAAATACTATTGGTAATGAACAAAGTGGCGAAGCGGAGTTCGATATCTCTGGAGCTGGTCTGAGAGCGGGATTATATTTGGAGCCTCAAGTAGGGCTTGAAGTTTATGCCGCACAAGGTGTCACTGAGGGAGACGATATTGGTATTGATATGAGTCTCGTATCTTCGGTTGGGATATTGGGTCGTTTCGAGTCTCCAGAGGCTGAGAACGGTGGGAAATTGTTTATCTTGCTTGGCTATGGCATGTCTGAACTGGAAATGACCCGCAGCGCCTCCAGCCCCGTAGATAGAGAGTTGTATCATGGCGTTGTCTACGGTGGTGGTGCTGAATTTCGTTTGGGTTCGAGTGAGACCTTTATCAATATTCAGGGCCTTCGTTATTATGATGAGGATCACCTCTCTCTGGATGGTGTGAGCTTGGGCTTACGCCAAAGTTTCTAGTTAAAAAGGACTTAATATGTGTTCAGTAAAAAAGATGACACGGGCTGTTTTACTTTTAGTTAGCTTTGTCTTAACAGCTTGTGGTGTGGGTAATGAGCAAACTTATATTCAAGCCGTTGAAGTCAACACTAAGAATTTGACCTCTATTTCTATTGTTTCCTCGAATGATCGCGTGCGTGAAGGGGAGACCGAGACATTCACAGCCTTGGGAAATGTTGATGGCGGTGCCAGCCAGATTGATATTACAAGTTCGGTAAGCTGGTCGAGTTCAGACTCTTCGATTATATCGGTGAATAGTAATGGTGTGGCGACAGGTAAATCTAACGGTACGGCGGATGTAATAGCACGGCTTGCCGACCTTTCGGCGACTAAGGCATTGCGCTCTTCCGATGCACCCTTGGTCTCGATAGCCGTCAGTAATCAACCTGCGAGCCTTCCAGTATGTCAAACATCCTCGCAACAACTGCTTGCAAGGGGAACATATAGTGACGGTGATGAGGCAGACATTTCGGATAAAGTAAGCTGGAGTGTCAGTGATAGCTCGGTTATTTATGTTGGTGATGTAGCGCTGTCTGATGGCTCGAGAGAAGATAAAGGAGTCCTCTCTGGTTTGTCTATTGATGATGCGCAAATCATAGCAAGCCAGGATGATATTGATAGTGAAGGGGTGACAGTTTCAGTCGTGGCGGGAGGTCTGACTAGTATTTCCGTCAGCTCTGCTGATGAAATGCTCTATGCGGAAGAAAGTAGTCAATTTTCAGCGCTGGGTGATTATGGCTCAGACCCCGTTGATATAACTGAAAACGTCCAATGGGGGTCTTCTGATATAACAATTCTGGCATTCTCTGATACCGACACTGGCTTGGCTGAACTACTGCTTGAAGGGTCTAGCAATGTGAGTGCTACTTGTGACCCCGGAGGCTCAGGAGAGCTGCAGTCAGCCTTACTTGCGGTAGATGTAGAGGCAGCGGTTGAGGTGGTATCGCTTCGTGTAAAGTATGGGAATGACAGCTATAACGATGATGACACTATTGAACTGGATCTGGAAGACGGCGAGGCGCAGCTAAAACTCTATACCGTTGATACTAAAGGGGATGAAGGGATTGTTGATCTGGCTGATGAGGAAGAAACTAGTTGGTCGGTGATCGGAACTGCGCTTTCAGGTGAGGCTGCTGACATCTCTAGTTCGGGCTTAGTGACCTTTGATGCCGTGGGGGAGTCTGAATACCAGGTTCGTTATAAAGATGATGATAACGATATCAATGTAGATATTTATTTTTTCATTAAAGTTGAATAGGACTTGCTAGTTTTTTAGCGTACAATCCCCGCCGCCCCGGAAACGGGCACTGAAAGTTACCGCAGTAAGCACGACACAGTGTTTATTGCGGAAACCCCTCTTTTTTATGTCTGTTACATCAAGTAGTTAATTATCCGCATTGACTCAGTGAGTTGCAGTTCGCTACGTATTAGGACGTATTTCAGCACCCTATGAAATACCAATCTTGTAGCCCTGAGATTTAGGAAGTTAGAATGGCCAGAAGTTTATCGCAGGCTTTTTATAAAAACTTTTTGGGCAACACGCCCAGTTGGTACAAGAACGCAATTATTGCATTTTTAGTCTTTAATCCTATCTTGTTTACCCTTGCGCCTTATGTTGCGGGATGGCTATTGATAGTGCAGTTCATTTTTACCTTGGCGATGGCATTAAAGTGTTATCCATTGCAGCCGGGTGGCTTGCTAGCGCTGGAAGCCGTGCTGATAGGTATGGTGTCGCCCGAGACGGTTTATCATGAACTTGAGAATAACTTGCAGGTTATTCTGTTGCTGATCTTCATGGTGGCGGGGATTTATTTTATGAAGAGTATGCTGCTCATCGTATTTACCAAAATCATTCTTGGTATTCGATCGAAGACGCAATTGTCCTTAGTCTTTTGTGTTGCTTCAGCTGTTTTGTCAGCTTTTCTCGATGCTTTAACTGTTACCGCAGTCATTATCAGTGTCTGTGTCGGTTTTTACTCTGTCTACCACAAAGTCGCGTCGGGCAAGAAGTTTCATCATATTGATCATGACCATGGAGATGATGATGACGTTCATGAGGATCATCGTCAGGCCCTTGCCCAGTTTCGAGCATTCTTACGTAGCTTGATGATGCATGGTGCTGTAGGGACTGCCTTGGGTGGTGTCTGTACACAGGTGGGTGAGCCTCAGAATCTACTAATTTCTGAAAAACTGGGTTGGGACTTCGTAGAGTTTTTCTTGCAAATGGCACCGATTACAATGCCGGTTCTGTTTTTTGGCTTGCTTACTTGTATTCTGTTAGAGAAAACCAAAAAATTTGACTACGGGGCTAAGATTCCAGGCTCGGTTCGGAAGATTCTAGAAAACTTTGATCAGGAAGAGAAGGCTAAAATGACCCCGGAATTTAAAGCTAAGTTGATTGCTCAAGGTGCAGTGGCAGTACTGTTATGCGTATCACTAGCTTTGCATTTGGCTGCGGTAGGGCTAATTGGTTTAACAGTCATTATTCTTGCAACTGTCTTTACTGGGATCAATGAAGAGCATCAAATTGGTAAAGCGTTTGAAGAGGCATTACCGTTTACAGCTTTACTCGTTGTCTTTTTCACGATTGTCGGTGTAATTCATGAGCTGCACTTATTTTCGGGTGTGATTAACTATGTTCTGTCGCTTGATGAAAGTGCCCAGCCTGGCATGTTCTTCATTGCGAATGGAGTACTGTCGATGATTAGTGATAATGTCTTTGTTGCGACTGTTTATATCGATGAAGTGAAGAGTGCCTTTGATGCCGGTTCTATTAGTCGCGAGCATTTTGAAAAGCTTGCCATAGCGATTAATACCGGAACAAACCTACCTAGTGTTGCAACGCCAAATGGTCAGGCGGCCTTCTTGTTCTTGTTGACCTCTGCGATAGCGCCATTGGTGCGTTTATCATATGGCAAGATGGTGGTTATGGCCTTGCCATATACTGTGGTATTAGGTGTTGTTGGCTATCTAGGTGTTTATCTCACACTCTAGGCTATGAATGCTTGATATAGCCCGGCCTGTCCGGGCTTAATTATGGATGCTTTAAATGCCGGGCTGCCGGTCAGGCTAAGAGGCACAAAAAAGCCCGAAGCAAGATGATTGTTTCGGGCTGATATGAGTTCGGATTTATTCCTACCGTTAGTTGATATTATTACGTGTTTTAATATCCGTAATTAGCTGATCTTTATTTTCCCAAAGTGTATTTAACCAAGCTTGAAAAGCTGCTTTAAACTCAGGGTCGCTACTATAGTCTTTACCTAAGAACTCTTTAGGTATTTCTATTTTGTTAATATGGACGGTTACTTTCGAAATACGACCACAGAAGAGATCCCACGGTCCGATATCTTTATCGTGGTAAACAATTGTAAGATCCAGCATGGTATTCATTTGAGAGCCCATACTGCCTAGAACAAAAGCTGCTCCACCCGCTTTAGGCTTTAGCAGGTTTGTGAATGGGGACTCTTGGCGCGCATGCTTTTCCGGTGTGAAACGAGTACCTTCGAGGAAGTTAAATACTGATACTGGCGTTGTTTTAAACTTCTCACAAGCCTTTTGTGTGGTTTCCAGATCTTTACCGGCAAGTGATGGATCTTTCTTTATTTGTGCTGGAGTGGAGCGCTTCATGAAAGGGAAGTCCAAAGCCCACCAGCAGATGCCAATAATCGGTACCCAGATAAGTTCTTTTTTAAGGAAGAACTTAAGCATAGGGATTTTGCGGTTCAAGATTTTTTGAGTGATTGGAATATCTGACCAAGATTGATGATTACAATTTACAAAGTACCAATCATTTTTTGTTAGCCCTTCAACACTGGTAAAATCCCACTCAACCTTCAGAAACATTGCCATAAAAAAGTTGTTCATAGAAACCCAGTTTGTTGCACAGGCAATAAGGGTTTTAGTCACAATTTTTTTGACGATATTGATGGGAATGATGATCTTAAGCAGAGCGCCAACGACTAAAATAGGCATCCAGAGCAAAGTGTTCAGAATAACTAAAATCAGAATAATAGCCCCTTTAACTGGGCCAGGAAGAAAGCTGAGCATATATACCCCTCATAGTATTTTAGTAAAATTTTATCGAGAGACACCTACAAGTACAAGATTACAGCGTACGCATGTAAATATGGTGCTGCATTATCTATTTAATCTGGCTGTATAGTGCAAATAAGGTGGTGGCAATAGGTGGGAGGATAGTGCTCATGCTTACTGTTCTGGTTTATCGGGTGGCGCTTCAGTTGAAGTCTTCTTTTGATCAGTTTTTTTAGCTGGAAAGAAAGCATCAGTTTTATGTTTAGCTTTCGCTTTGATTTCAGGTGTGATGTATCGAGACAGCGTGGCGATTGCCGCAGCCATTACAGATATGTCATCGGTGTAGCCAAGAACGGGGGTTAAGTCAGGAATCCCGTCAATAAGGCTAATGAAGTAGCCGAGCGTTCCGAGAATAACCGTTTTTACCCATGCTGGAGTGTTTGGTTCGCGTAGGGTGTAATACAAAATTAGTGCGTGAGTAATAGCTTCCTGAGAAAGGGAGCTGAAGGCAGATTTGATTTTACTAGTTAGCTTTTTTTCGTTTATATCGTCTTTCATTTTACTCTCGACCAGGCTTTATTCGAAGCCTGGTTTTAATATCTGATCTTTGCCAGCAAGTACTAAACCAATGCTGTTTTCCTGTAGCCATAATAAAGTTAGGAGATTCCCTGGAGTCGCGCTGTCGTCAGATTTTGATATAAATCCCTTTAATGTTAAAGCTTGCCCCAACACATCAGCAAAGCTAATTTCAATCTCGTTAAAGGTAACACGGCAAGTGTCACTTTCTACCGACGCTTGAGAGTCTTGATTCGGAGAGCTGAGGGAGTTCGTCTCTGGGTTGCTGGTCAGGGTATGAGTAACGTAGATTCTCGATAATTGCAGTGTGGCATGACAGTCATTGCTTGAACCTGCATTTAGTCTATCGGTAATATGCAGAGTTGATCCGTTCAGATTTTGTAGACTGTTTGTTTCGTCCAAAATAGTCATGCTATTACCTTGTATATGATAGGTAAACTGTATTACATCGTCGGTATCGGGAAAGATTGGGCTGCTTACTTCCTCTAGCTCAACGCCGAGAATAATTCCTGTCCCACGATCAGTAGTCACAGTTGTATCAGAGGTGTTGAAGGAAAACGCAAAATGACTTCCGCTTTCTGTCGCGTGACCAATAGGTGCTTCGAGACCACCATCGAGCTTCAATATACCTCTATTTACCTCTGAAATGCCTGTCTCGCTGCTTGGGTCTGATACTTCGCTCAGTTCACTAAAGAATCTGCGTGAGTCCTCAATAATTCCTCTTTGCGTTGTCAATGACTGTGAGTTGTTGTTGGCGAGACGAGCTAGGGTATGGCTTCTATAGTGGGGGTTATTAATAGGCTGCTCCAGGCTGAAAAAACTACCAGATGCATTCCAAATCATTGTTTCGCCAAAGATTTCTATTATTTTATCTGTATCATTGAGCTTCTGAGAGAAGGATATTACTCCGTAGCTTTTGCCATTAAGTAAGCTGGTGGAAAAAGTGCTAGGTGTTTGCTGAGCGTGTACTTCCCATGAAAAAAGATTGATATCTTCGATCTGGTCTCCTAATTCTTCATCTTCAGTATTTGGATTTTTGACAATGTAGTTCGCGGCTTTGCTAAAGTTGCCACCAGTTAGCCAAGTTGGTTCGTTTCCATAATCAATATCTTCCTCTTCCTCGACAGGTGAGTAAACCGAGTCTGGTTCATATTCGTTTACTTGGTAGAGCTTGGCGAAAATAGGTTCGTATTGCCACGCGACATCTTTTGTATCAGTCACATCACCCGGTTGAGATGGGCTTAATGTACGTGCTTCCAATATGTTGCCTTCCCTACTTAAGAAAGAGTCGGGCGTAGAGGCTGAAGCATAAGCGTTGATTGGCTCAGATCGGTCAATATCGCTGTCGTTAATATCTCTCACGGTTAGGCTTGTGCGTTCATAAGGGATATCGATAAATAGCGCTGACTCGCGGCGTAAGTCCGTTAAATAGGTGGTGCTTTGATATTTGGGGTAAGCGGGCAGTTCATTGGCTAGCTCCCTGTTTTCGACGATGGTTGAATTGGATGCAGCAAAGCCAATGGATTCTACGCTCCTATTAGTTGCGTTGATATCGCTTAAAGAGAGGGCAAGAAATGCACTGTTATAAGTTTTTGGCAAAGGTGGAGGTGTAGAGAAAACGTCGCCATTTT
>NZ_LWGG01000429.1:0-340 GCF_001635365.1 Oleiphilus sp. HI0128
AAAGCAACAGAACCTAGATCAAGAACTGCGTCTTTAACAGCGTAGATGTCACGCATTGAGTGAGCGAAACCGAATGCATTCAATCCGTCTAGACCAGAAGTGTCACCACGATGGTTGTGGATTTTCAGATCGTTGATCTGAACACCAGCGATATCGATGTAAACATCTAAATCAGTGATGTTGAAGTAGCTATCCATGTGGATTTTTGAGTTCGCATCACCGTAACCAGTAGAACCAGTCACAGCATCAGAAGCTTCAGCAGCAGAGATACGACCATTACCATCAGTGTCAGTAGCGCCGAAACCATTACCATTGTTTTCGATATGGATATCTTTGTGAC
>NZ_LWGG01000430.1:0-825 GCF_001635365.1 Oleiphilus sp. HI0128
ATATCGGTGTCAGCGGTACGGTCAATGCTGCAGTTGTTGGTAGCTATGTACTGAGCTACAACGTGAACGATTCCTCAGGCAACTCTGCTACTACCGTTACCCGAACAATTAACGTTCAAGATACTGGCGCACCTAGCATCACTCTGCTAGGTAGCAGCCCACTTAACCATGAGCTAAATACCCCTTATACCGATGCTGGTGCGACTGCGAATGACGCACTTGACGGAGACCTATCTGCAGGCATTATAGTTGGCGGCACAATGGTCGACTCTAGCGTTGCTGGTACTTATGTCATTACCTATGATGTCAGTGACTCCAACGGTAACCCTGCCGTACAGCAAACGCGCACGGTAAATGTGAACGACTTTACCGCCCCTGTCATTACACTTAATGGTGACAGCAGCATTAATATCGCTCTAGGTAGTGTCTACAATGATGCGGGTGCGAGTGCGTCGGACAATATTGATGGCGATATTTCAGCAAGCATTATTCAGAGTGGCGCTGTTGATACCGGTACAATTGGCAGCTATACACTTGTGTATAACGTAAGTGATGCGGCTGGCAACGCTGCAATCCCCGTCACACGAACAGTTAATGTTGCTGATGCGAGCGGCCCTGTTATTACACTGATCGGAAACAACCCGATCGATCATGAGGTGAATACAATCTTCACCGACCCGGGTGCGACAGCGCTAGATAATGTCGATGGAGATGTATCTTCAAATATCGGTGTCAGCGGTACGGTCAATGCTGCAGTTGTTGGTAGCTATGTACTGAGCTACAACGTGAACGATTCCTCAGGCAACTCTGCTACTACCGTTACCC
>NZ_LWGG01000431.1:0-351 GCF_001635365.1 Oleiphilus sp. HI0128
AATATACAGGCATTGTCGCCTGAACCAACAATAGCTGGGTATGCTTGAGAGCGAGCACCATTATCCATAAACACCTTGCTCATCGCTGACTCAAGGTGATATTCATGTAAACCTGGGCGGCAAACCTTCATTGCCTCAATATGTGCTTGGGCAGATATTTCAGCAGCCTGTTTCATCGTCTTGATTTCGGTGGTACTTTTTATCAAACGCAGCTCATGTAGTGCGTGCTCCAAGGCAACAAACTCACCAGGTGGGTGAGCACCATTTCTAACTTTACTGCGAATAACGTTGATCCATTCCATGACGCGACTGTCAAAGACAGCATCAAGGCCCATCGAGTAATAAACTTTA
>NZ_LWGG01000432.1:0-618 GCF_001635365.1 Oleiphilus sp. HI0128
GCGCGGCTAACAAAGGAGAGTGAGGAGCGCCTAAATCACCCGAAAAGATAAACGTATGCGCGTCCTTCCCCTGGTTTACACAGCACTCAACATAAGCAGAGCCAAGAATATGACCTGCTGGCTGTAAGCAAATATCTAAACCTTCAAAGACTGAATACAAATCACCATATTTGAGCGGCACAATACGCTGCTTAAGCACCGACATAAATTGTCGGATCATCTGTTTATTACGGGTGAAACCAATCTTCACCGCATCTTCCAGTACCAGCGGTAAAAGCACAGCCGACGGCTCAGAACAGTATATCGGCCCATCAAAGCCAGCAGCGAGAAGATAAGGAATGCGCCCGACATGATCGATATGAACATGGGTCACGACAAGCGCTTTAATATGAGAAACTGGGAAGTCGATTTCAAGCTGGCTTTCACTCGACTGCCCAGAGGTCTCGGCCCCTTGAAACAATCCGCAATCAATCAGAATACCTTGTTGTTCAGAACTGTTTTTATCGGAAATTCGAAGCTCGTGACACGAACCCGTTACGCCATTCACCGCTCCGTGGTGTAGGATTTTCATTGTTTTGTCCACAGGGGCTTACACCCCTTTGCTGTTTAGATTAGGGA
>NZ_LWGG01000433.1:0-571 GCF_001635365.1 Oleiphilus sp. HI0128
GCTACCTGAACCGAATTCAATCCTCACGCCGATTAGAGCGAGAAGCTAACCGCAATATCGAACTAATGTGGTTAACTGAGAGACTTGCACCAGACTTCAAAACCATTGCAGATTTTAGGAAGAATAACGGTAAAGGGATTAAACAGTGCTGTCGAACGTTCATCGATTTGTGTCGTCAGATGAACATGTTTAGCGATGCGCTTGTCGCGATTGATGGCAGTAAATTCAAAGCATCTAACAACAAATCTAAAAACTATACGCCAAGAAAACTCCAAGCCTCAATGGAACGCGTTGAAAAGCATATCGCTCGCTACCTTAGTCAGCTAGACAAGGTCGACTTAAATGAAAAGGAAGCGGATACCGCTCCCATTGAAGAAAAGCTGGTTTGGCTAAAAGCGCGTCTTTCTGAATTAAAGGAGCTCAAAGAGAAAGTTGAAGCGCACCCAGACAAACAAATCTCTATGACTGATCCAGATTCGCGTCTGTTAAAAACAACCGCGATGGAGAGAAAGGTTTGCTACAACGTTCAGAGCGCAGTGGATTGTAAGCATCACTTGATCGTTGCTCATGA
>NZ_LWGG01000434.1:0-432 GCF_001635365.1 Oleiphilus sp. HI0128
GGTCGCTTAAATAGCGCGGGTACCAATGCAAGTCTGGGTGGGTCTCGATACCTGGTTGCTGAAGCAGATGAGAGTGATGCGTCATTCTTGCACCTTACACCGATGATTTCAGTGGTTACAAATATCGAAGCGGATCATATGCATACCTATGGTGGCGACTTCTCAAAGCTTAAACAGACCTTTGTAGACTTCCTTCATAACCTGCCGTTTTACGGTGCTGCGGTGATGTGTGTAGACGACCCAGTAGTAGAAGAAATAATGCCTCAGGTATCACGTGCCGTCCTTACTTATGGTGTGTCAGAAAGTGCGGATTATCGGGCGCATAATATTCGCCAAGACGGTATGCACAATCGCTTTACCGTACAGAGACCGGCGGGTATGAATGACCTGGATATCACGCTACAAATGCCGGGGCATCATAATGTTCTGAAT
>NZ_LWGG01000435.1:0-731 GCF_001635365.1 Oleiphilus sp. HI0128
CACGTAAATATACTCTGTCCAATTTTTTTGGAATAATTACAAATCAATATTACATTACGGCTATTATGCATCCGAACTTCCTTGTACTGCTTTACATATAATTTGGTCAATTTCATTTACATTCTTTGGCCATGAAAACAGGTTTCCGTGAGCCTTAATAACTTCTCTATTCCAGCAAGCAGTATTCAGATCAAAGTCCACCATAGCTTTAGTTAAGGCCTCACAATCGCCTGCTTCGATTAAAATACCTGAAACTCCATCCTTAACCACTTCTGGAATGCCACCTACTCGAGTAGAAACTACCGGTACGCCACAATTTGCAGCCTCAAGCAGTACATTTGGAACTCCCTCATGATACGAAGGAAGTATTAACAAACCACTTTGGCGTATATACTTTGCTGTATCAGCATGCTTTAGGGCTCCTAACATAGAAACTTTGGCCTCTAAGCCATAAGCAGCGACTCTTTCAGCCAATACCGGGCTCATAGCGCCATCACCAATAAACTTTAATAGTTTACTCCCTCCACTTTTTACATAGCCATCATACGCATCTAGGAGGTCTAACACACCTTTATCTTTTTTAAGGTTTCCGACAAATAAGAAATAAGGATTTGACGCTATTTCCTCTGGATAAAACAACTTATTATCAACACCGTTGTATACTCTGGTTACCTTAGACTTCTCAACTCCCAAGCCACAAACCTTAAGCCGCAAAGCATCAGAGGGCGTAA
>NZ_LWGG01000436.1:0-458 GCF_001635365.1 Oleiphilus sp. HI0128
ACCATCATCAGGTGCTCCCCCGCAGCGAACTTCATAAACATCCAACTGCGACACAGCATGTATCCCCAAAGCCAAGACCTCACTACCTGCAAAGACTTCTTCTATGGTGTGATTGATGACACTGAAGAGCGTCGTTATCGATACGACACCAGCACCGGTGCACCGATGTGGGTAGAGGAAACTGAGGAAGACTCAAGTTTCATGCTCGGAGCCAATGGTTGGGTTGAAGTATCAGACAAAATGTTGGTTGAGGGTACGCCAGGTGTTACAGCTAATGTGGTTGCAAAGGATGCAAGCGATAACATTTTAGCGAACTGGCAAGTAACGCCATTCTCTGCGAATGTTACGGAAGAGCCAATGTTTGGTTTGATCCCTCGTGAGTGGAGTGAAGAAGGCCTAACAGCGCCTGAAGAAGTCTTTGCAGGTAGTGAGGTCTTGGCTTTGGGGATACATGCTGT
>NZ_LWGG01000437.1:0-270 GCF_001635365.1 Oleiphilus sp. HI0128
GAGAACGTGGTATCACTATCGCGACGTCTCACGTTGAGTATGATTCAACTGATCGTCACTACGCTCACGTTGACTGCCCAGGGCACGCCGATTATGTTAAGAACATGATCACAGGTGCTGCTCAGATGGATGGTGCTATCTTGGTTTGTGGTGCGACTGATGGTCCTATGCCTCAGACTCGTGAGCACATCCTTTTGTCTCGTCAGGTAGGTGTACCTTACATTGTAGTATTCTTGAACAAGGCTGACTTGTTGGCTGAAGACTGTGGTG
>NZ_LWGG01000438.1:0-664 GCF_001635365.1 Oleiphilus sp. HI0128
AAAGAAGAAGACAAATTTGTTGGTTACACCGGCGACGTAGCTGCACCAACATCTATTCTTTTGAAGAACAATGGTTTGCACATCGAAATCCAAATCGATGCGACTAGCCCAGTTGGTTCAACTGACGCTGCTGGCGTTAAAGATTTGATCATGGAAGCGGCACTGACCACTATCATGGACTGTGAAGACTCTGTTGCTGCGGTTGACGCAGAAGACAAAGTGACGACTTACGGCAACTGGTTAGGCCTAATGAAAGGCGATCTGGCTGAAGACGTAAGCAAAGGCGGTAAGACATTTACACGTGTGATGAATGCTGACCGTGAATTCACGGGTGTTGACGGTAATACTTTCTCTTTGAAAGGTCGTTCAATGTTGTTCGTTCGTAACGTAGGTCACTTGATGACTAACCCTGCGATTCTTTTGGAAGACGGTTCTGAAATTCCTGAAGGCATCATGGACGGTGTTGTGACAGCGCTTATCGCTATTCACGACTTGAATGGCAATAGCCCATTCAAGAACTCTACAACAGGTTCTGTCAATATCGTTAAACCTAAGATGCACGGCCCAGAAGAAGTGGCTTTTGCTAACGAATTGTTTGCACGTGTTGAAGATGCACTTAACCTGCCTCGCTTCACGATGAAGATGGGTATTATGGATGAAGAGC
>NZ_LWGG01000439.1:0-12753 GCF_001635365.1 Oleiphilus sp. HI0128
AAGTCGCGTTATAACGGAAGAATACGTTGAAGTCTGGTACTGAACGCTTATCGCCTTTCTCGTACTCAAAAGTACCCGTCATACTGTTTGCAATAACGTCATAGTCAGCACCAACATAGTTAGGTTGTGACAAGATCTTAACCGCTGCTGGACGGTTAGCATTGTTGTTAGCATCTAACCACATCGCTGCACGAATCATCGCTCGCGTTAAACGAACTGTCGTATTCGGGTATTTCTCAGCAAATTCTTTAGTAATACCAAATACTTTCTCTGGGTTGTCTTTCCAGATCTCGTAATCAGTCACTACTGGCACACCGATACCTTTGAATACGGCCTGCTGGTTCCAAGGCTCACCTACACAGTAGCCATAGATCGTGCCGGCTTCCAAGGTAGACGGCATTTGTGGTGGAGGTGTTACTGATAGCAAGGCATCTGCATCGATCTTACCTGTCGTGTCACCCTTATGAGGCGCGTAGTAGCCAGGGTGAATACCGCCCGCTGCTAACCAGTATCTTAGCTCATAGTTATGAGTCGAAACCGGGAATACCATCCCCATGTTAAAAGGCTTTCCATCTTCCTTGTACTTCTCGACAACTGGCTTCAGCGCATCAGCTTTAATTGGGTGAACAGGTTTTCCATCAGCCATCTTTGGAATATTTGGCTTCATCTGTTCCCAAATATCATTTGAAACGGTGATCGCATTACCATTCAAATCCATTGAGAAAGGCGTAATGATATGAGCTTTAGTTCCATAACCCATCGTCGCTGCAATAGGCTGTCCCGCTAGCATATGTGCACCATCCAAGCGACCGTCAATTACGCCATCAAGCAAGACCTTCCAGTTAGCTTGAGCTTCAATTTTGACGTACAGGCCTTCATCCTCAAAGTAACCGTTTTCATAGGCGACAGCTATTGGCGCCATGTCTGTTAGTTTGATAAAACCGAAAGTTAACTCCTCTTTTTCCGGATAGCCTAATTTCTCTGCATGCGCCGCGCCGCTAGTCATACCAACTGCGACACTTGCGCTGATTACTGTTGTCATCGTTGCCGTTTTTAACGATTTAAACCACTTCATAAAACGCTTCCTTTATATCAATGAATCAATAATAAACTTTCAAAAAATCCAAAAAAAAGGCGCCCACCGATTAGTCGCCTCTAATGAGACCACTAACTGATGAGCACCTTTGCTCGTTCAAACCTGACCGCGCCATTGCGATCTTGTTTGATGTCTTTCTGATCGCCGTTGATAGAAAGACATTATGTTTTGTTTCATGAACGCCTTGCGTTCGTAGATATACCAGTTAAAGCACAAGCCGTGCCAACTTTTTATACCTTATATATCAACTACTTGACAATATCACGCAGAAATACGACCCATTTCAGTGCACCAAGCACTTACTAACGACTTGCTTTAGGGCTACTCGACATCACCCAATAAGGAAAACACATCAATAATGCTTTCAGCCACTTTCACAATCGGCTGCCCCTTATCCATCGCCAACTTTCTAAGAGAGGTATATGCCTCATCTTCACTCAGGCCCTTCTGTTTCATCAACAAACCTTTAGCCTTCTCTAAGGTCTTTCTTTCGGCCAATTTGGTTTTTGCCGTGTTTAATTCCTTTATTAAACCTTGCTGCTCATGAAAACGAGCTACTGCGATATTAATAATTGAAGGCAAGCGCTGTGGCTGTATATCATCCACAATAAAAGCACTGACACCGGCCTTCACCACCTTCTGAACCAGCGGCGGCGCATCCTTTTCTGAGAAAACAATGACGGGAAGCGGCATGCGCTCTCGAAGTTCGACCAGTTGCTGTAAAGTGTCTTCGTCGGGCAAGTCCATACCTACCACGAGAATATCAGGCTGATACTCCTCCGCTTTAGCCAACATAAGACAAGCTTCGGTAACTGTCTCGATTATCGGATAAGCGTTTTCGCGAAGAGCTCTGCGTAACAACGCTGCTCTTGAATCCAAGGGATCAATTAACAGTGCGCGTTCTTTTTGAGAGAGCCCTGTATTTGAGATAACAGCTCTAGTCATACGACACCACCTTATTCATAAATTCAGACGCAACAGGTAGGAATACTCATGTCCTTCATGCATAGATCTGATAAATATTAAATGGTAAAAACAGAGGATATAAAATAGAAGCGAGCCTTACAGAAGTACAGGCTCGCGATAAAGTCGTAGCTATACCTAGCTAACCTCTATCATTTGAACAGTACCGTCTGGTAATACCTCATGCATATGACCTTTCGGCTCATCCAAAAACTGAACCAAAACCAAACATGCTACAGCAGCACCCGCAATCACCATAAAGAAGGTCGATGCATCAACGAATGAGTATACCGTCAGGAAGGTCACACCGCCCACGTTACCATAGGCTCCAACCATGCCTGCGATTTGCCCTGTCATACGCCGCTTAACCAGTGGCACCATAGCGAACACTGCACCTTCACCAGACTGAACAAAGAACGAACAAAGCAACACTGCCGCAACAGCCAATGGAATCATCCAGGTGCTATCAACTAGGGACAGAATCAAGTAACCGACCGTCAAACCAGCAATCAGAATAGTTAAGGTTTTCTTACGACCAAACTTATCTGATAAATATCCACCGGTAGGACGCGCCGCCAAATTCATCAATGCAAATGCACCACCCAACAAACCAGCCATAACAGGTGTTAGATCAAAGGTTTCCATGAAGAATGCTGGCAACATTGACACAACAGCTAATTCTGAACCAAAGGTAACGAAATAAGCCCAATCAAGAATAGCCACCTGCTTAAACTTATACTGGTCGTTTTCTGGTAGAGAAGTATGTAAATGTTCTTTGTTCACTTGATAGATTGAGTGCATTTGGAAAGCAAACAGACCAGCGAGCACCCCCCATAAAATGTTTGCTGTTGTTGCCGATAGTAGACTTACACCCGCTGGAGATAGCTTCCATGTCAAAACAGCCAAGGCAATATACATAGGCACATTCATCGCGATATAGAACCAGAAATCACGCTTATTACTTACTTCCAAACCACCCGATTTCTTTGGCTTAAAGTAAGTCGAACCTTTCGGTGTATTACGAACATTTTTGTAAAAGATCATGCTATAAACAAAAGCAACAACACCTGTTGTTGCGATAGCATATCTCCAACCATCATCACCACCATATACGTAAGCTGCTACCGCTGGAAGAGTCCATGCTGCAGCTGCCGAACCGAAGTTACCCCAGCCACCATATACACCTTCTGCTAAGCCAACCGTCTTCGCAGGGAACCATTCTCCCACCATACGAATACCGATAACAAAACCCGCACCAATAAAGCCACACAAGAAACGGAATAAGGCTAACTGCTCATAAGTTTGAGCTAGAGCAAAACCCCAACAAAGAAACGCCGACACCATCAACAACAAGCTATAAACAGCGCGCGGCCCAAACTTATCCACCAACATCCCGACAACAATACGCGCTGGTATAGTAAGTGCAACGTTAAGGATCAATAACGCCTTCCACTGGGCATTACTCATATCAAATGCTGCCATAATGAAAGGCTTCATTGGCGCATGACTGAACCACATCACGAAGGTCAAAAAGAATGCAAACCAGGTAAAGTGCAATATTTGTGTCGGTCGACTGGAAAAATCCAATAACCTTAATCGAGCTTCAGACATGCGGGGTTCCTTAAATAGATTGAATGAAAACTAGGCCACCATAATCAAAAGTCGATCCAACTAAGATTTTTTTCTTTACTTTCAACAAGATAAAAACAGATAATTACACAAACGACTTGCGCACAGACAGATTCCAACATATCCTCCAGCCAAAACGCACCATTCTGAAGCAATAGAAAGACTACCTTTTACTTCTCGCACCATATTACGCTCGCAAAACCTAAGCTATCACATGAAACAGCTTTACCAAGGAGCACACCAACTCATTGTGCACTATTTGAACAACCTGCATACAAACAATCTGCCCAAAAATCCAGCGTAAACCTAGGTACCTCAATCAAGACTTACCAAATTGGTGCCTTCATGACAGTGAAGAGCTACCCTACGCTTGACCCAAAGACCTATAAGAACGCTCAACACTACAATCGATAGTACCTTCCAGTCATTTATCTATGAAACTCTGGGCATAAAAAAACCGGCCTGAGCCGGTTCGGTTTTTTTTCACTCAGATACGCTTACAAATTATCAAGCGCTGAATTAAAGGTATCACTTGGTCTCATCGCCTTAGTCGCTTTCGCCACATCAGGATGGTAGTAACCGCCAATATCGACAGGCTTACCTTGCACAACCGTCATTTCAGCAAGAATAGTCGACTGCTGCTCTTCTAATGTCTTAGCCAGCGCTGCAAAGCGCTCTTTTAGCTCAAGGTTATCATCTTGCGCAGCAAGCGCTTTAGCCCAATACAAGGCCAAGAAGAAGTGGCTACCACGGTTATCCAGCTCACCAGACACTCGTGACGGTGACTTATTTTCTTCCAGGAAGATAGCCGTCGCCTCATCAAGCGTTTTCGCTAGGACTTTTGCTTTCTCATTATCATTCTTAATACCCAGATCTTCCAAAGAAACAGCGATCGCTAAAAACTCACCTAAAGAGTCCCAACGCAAGTGACACTCTTCCAGGAATTGCTGAACATGCTTCGGAGCAGAACCACCAGCACCTGTTTCAAACAGACCACCACCAGCCATTAACGGAACAATAGATAGCATCTTAGCACTGGTACCCAACTCAAGAATCGGGAACAAATCCGTTAGATAATCTCGTAGTACATTACCGGTAACAGAGATCGTGTCACGGCCACGAATCAAGCGCTCCATTGTGAAGCGAATTGCCTGATCCGGCGACATGATACGAATGTCCAAACCATCCGTGTCATGATCCTGTAAGTAGGTGTTCACCTTCTTAATCATTTGCGCATCATGGGCACGCTCAGGATCTAACCAGAATATAGTCGGCATACCCGTTGCTCGAGCACGAGAAACGGCGAGTTTCACCCAGTCCTGAATTGGCGCATCTTTAGTCTGACACATACGCCAGATGTCACCCTTCTCGACATCATGCGAAAGCAAGACCTTACCATCTTCATCAACTACACGAACAGTACCGTCAGCCTCTAACTCGAAAGTCTTGTCGTGAGAACCATATTCTTCAGCTTTTTGAGCCATCAAGCCAACATTTGGAACGGTACCCATTGTCGTTGGGTCAAAGGCATCATGATGCTTACAGAAGTTAATAACTTCCTGATAGATGGTCGCATATGTGCGCTCTGGAATAACCGCTTTAGTGTCTTTCAGTTTACCGTCAGTACCCCACATTTTACCACCAACACGAATCATCGCAGGCATTGACGCATCAACGATGACATCACTTGGTACATGGAGGTTTGAAATACCTTTGTCAGAATCTACCATCGCCATTTCAGGGCGTTCTTCGTAACAGGCACGAATATCTTCTTCAATTATAGAACGCTGAGAGTAAGGAAGATCAGATATTTTCTGGTGAACATTACTCAAACCATTGTTAGGGTTCACACCCAACTCTTCAAACTTCGCCTGATGCTTTTCAAAAAGTTCTTTGAAGTAAACAGTAACCGCATGCCCAAATACGATCGGATGCGAGACCTTCATCATGGTGGCTTTAACATGTAGAGAGAACAACAAGTCAGCTCTTCTTGCACCTTCCATCTCTTCTTCAAAGAACTGACGCAAAGCTTTAACACTCATAAACATGCCATCGATCACTTCTTTCTCAATGACAGCTGTCTTTTCTTTAAGTACGGTCACTTTTCCATCTGCTTCAACAAGTTCAATACGAACATTGCCAGCTTTTTCAATTACCGTAGACTGCTCTTGGTCGTAAAAGTCGCCGCTACGCATATGGGCAACATGTGTACGTGACGCCTGACTCCACTTACCCATGGAGTGTGGATATTTACGCGCATAGGCTTTAACGGAAGGTGGCGCGCGACGATCTGAATTACCTTCACGCAGAACAGGGTTTACCGCACTACCCAACACTTTGGCATACTTTGCTTTAATCTCTGTTTCTTGCTCGCTGCCAGCTTCGTCGGGGTACTCAGGAATATCATAACCCTGATCCTGTAGCTCTTTAATTGCTTCTTTCAACTGAGGAATTGATGCACTGATATTCGGCAATTTAATAATATTGGCTTCCGGATGTAGCGTTAATTCGCCCAACTCAGCTAACGCGTCTGGTACGCGTTGCTCTTCAGTCAGTTTCTCGGGGAAGGCTGCCAAGATACGTGCAGCTAAAGAAATGTCGCTCTCATCAACGGACACGCCAGCGGCGGAAGTGAAAGCGTTGAGTATAGGAAGTAAGGAATAGGTTGCCAGTGCTGGCGCTTCATCTGTTTTTGTGTAGATAATCTTGGATATTTCTGTTGTCATTTTTTCCCCAAACTGTACCGGTAGGATAACCAATGGAACTAATTTTACACACTGAGGACCTGACAACTCGTGATCACCAGACCCAGCGAAAATTATGCGTAAACGCTAGTGTAGCTAAAAAAGGAAGAAATTTCCCCTTCTACTTAAGTTTTATAACAAATTCAAAAGAGATAGTACTGAAATAAGATGGCATAATTATGTCAATAAAGGCGATATCCTTCATTCAAGTTTTCTGCTGAGGTTTTGGCCCTCTATTACTCGAATGCTCCATCCAGAATCATCTGACGAAAAAGCGCTGCAATTGACGTTTCTAAAGCCAGGACCTCATCACGTCGAGTAACAATTAAGGAGTAACTTTCGATTTCATTTGCCCCAGCATAAACATCAACACGCCCCTTATTAGCAAAAAACTCTCCCACCAATAGCAACTCCCCCCCGATACGTTCATAGAGCTCCAAAGCCACCAAATAACAGTGAGAGCCCGATGCTGGTAAAATACCAAAAGTCAGCACTGAAGCCGTATAAGACGCACCATCACTTGCCGCATCACCAAGCCCTTCACACGCACCGCCATCAGGGAAGGCAGATATCAACTTCGCCACATAAGTTGCTTCTTCTGGAGAAGCTTTTCTAAACCCAAACTTTGAGGCCACATTCGCGAACATTTGACCGACCTCAAGCGACGAGTGATGCAGCTCATAAAGCCCCCCACCTTCTTGAGACGCAAGAATCAACTGACTTCTATCAACATGCAAGGCAGAAGATGAAATCTTAGCATTACTCGCATTAACTAAATATTGCCTCGCGTCTGACGTCGTTGTTGAACAGGCCGATAACAGGCCCAGCAAACACATCAACAATAGTAATTTCATTTCTATCTGAGCCACAATTTAATCTCACCCTATTTATAGATGGGCTGGCATTCGCTCTCAACACCTGCCGATAAACTTCTAAATCACTGATAAACATAGTAACACGCCACCCATTTCTGAACACTTAAATAACTGTCAGCTTTTTTTACACAATAAACAAAAAAACCATAGAAAGAAAAATATCAAATAACTTATCCTACTGTTATATATATATTTTATGGATCATTGGCACAACTAATGCTTTGAACAACAGTTATAATTAACGGACTATTTTGTAGTCGTCATTTAATTACAAATAAGGAAAATTACATGAAACTTAAGCAGCTTTTAGCAGCAGCAACTTTAGCAGTTACCTCTGTATGCGCTCTTGCAACACCTCAGTACACTGGTGAAACGTCCGCAACAAACATCAACCTTGGCTCACAAGGAAACGGTTATTACCTTTGGACAACTGAAGGCAATGACTATCAATGGAATGTTCGTTGGAGAAGCCCAAATGTATCATCAAACGCCACATGGTTTGGTAGCTTCGAAGTCGTAAATGGCAGCTCTCCTACAGCTACAACCATTAGCTTTGACGGCAGTGACTACACCTCTACAAGCAACTGGGGCAATACTATCAACTGGACTGCAAAAACAAATAGCAATGGCTATGATGGGTTTACCTTTGACCTTGACAAAGACACAAAGCTTACTCGCTTTAACTTGGGTTCAAGCCTTTTTGCTGACCTGGAAGACAACACAACAGATCCAGGCACTGAAGGCTTCGGCATCTTCATCGGCCAAAACTATGCAACACCAAACGTTCTAGTTGGTAGCAAGCCATATACGAAGTACAAAAATGTTGACGGCGTAATCGTAGAATCGCGCGGTGACGGCATCCACCAGTCATTCGAAGTATCAGTTGCAGAGCCAGGCACTCTAGCTCTTCTAGGTCTTGGTTTGGCTGGTCTAGGTTTCGCTCGTCGTAAGCAAGCTTAATCTAGCACTCGCAAGTAATAATAAAAAAGCCTCGCATTTGTGAGGTTTTTTTATGCCTATCAATCTTGTCTAAAACCACCCACTATTTAAGTCATCTTTACACGACCAGTATTGCTCACTATATTTTTTAGCCCGAGCCTCAACCTTCTTCGCTACCTTTTTTAGCCAAGGTTTTTTTTCATAACTAGCTCTACGATAACCACCATGCCCTTCGTGATAATTTAGGTATTGTGCGTAGGCATCCCATTTACTAACCTTGTTTATCTTGCTACTTCGATTCATATACCAACCGACAAAATCAATCGCATCATCAAAATCATCGCGATCTGCAAAGGTGCTCCCGGCGTCAGCTACATATTCTCCCCAAACAGGAGTCTTAGCCTGAGAATAACCATACGCATCGCTCGCTCGACCGATAGGAATAAATCCAAGGAAGTACTCCATCGGCGGTGCCGCATCGTATTTAAAAGATGACTCTTGATACATTATGGCCATTGGAATGTGAACAGGGACTCCCCAGCGTTCCCGTACATCGAGCGCGGCATCATGCCAGTCTGGCTTTTCTTCGAATATTTTACAAATATTTTGAGGTTGTTCAGGCGGCAAGCTGGAGCAGCCAGCCAGACTTAAACCTCCAAGCAAAAGAAAACTAAAGCGATAATTAGACAAGCTCTCCCTCCTTACTTTTACCTATTCTCCAGATAAAGATCACCAACATCTGAACCAAAATTAGCGGAATAGCGTAGATAAGCAGGCTATTCCAGCCAACACTATAAATAACTACTCCACTAGATATTGATGCCGCAGCCTGGAATACAAACACAAAAAAGTCATTAAAACCCTGTACTTTATACCTCTCGGCAGGTTGGTACACTTTAGGAAGCAAAACCGTACCTGCGACAAATAGAAAGTTCCAACCAATACCTAGCAACACCAATCCAAGCCAATAATGCATCACATTCTGACCTGAAAGCGCTATCATCAAACACACCGTATAAGCTGCCAAACCAGCCAGCATCAAGCGATATTCACCAAACTTTGAAATCAGATATCCACTCACTAAGGAAGGCAAGAACATCGCAAGAATATGGCTCTGAATAACCCATTTAGTATCTTCTAAAGAATGCCCTTCCATGACATGCATACTGACGGGCGTAGCGGTCATAACATAACTCATCACCGCATAACCTATGGTTGCCGACATCACCGCCACCCAAAATAAGGATGAATGCATGATATCAATTAAAGGACGGCCGCCGAGTTCTTCCTCACCCCCTGTCACGACAACGGGCTGAAAAAACAACATAACAACACCACTTAATAAACAAAGAATTGAAAGCAGAGTAAACGAGCCCGAAAAGGGCACTTCATGCAACGCCCTCCCCAGATGAGCCAGCTCTGGCCCTAGTATCGCCGCAATAAGCCCACCCAACAACACGAAGGATGCAGCTTTTGGTGCCAGATATGGCTCAACACTCTCCATTGCCGCAAAACGATATTGCTGAATAACGGCCAGGGCACCACCTAGCAATACAGTACTCAAACAAAACAACCAAAAACTTTCATAAGATATAGAAATCGCAGCAAAACATGATACCAAAGCGCTATATAAGGAGGCAGCCAAAAAGATCTTTTTTCTACCGAAACGCTGCATTAGACGCGAGACCGGAATCACGGCACAGGCGGTACCAATAACAATGCCCGCTACAGGCAATGTGGAAAGTTCTGGATCAGGAGCAAGCGATGCCCCGACCAAACCACCGATAAACACAACCATTGGCGCAATACACAAGCCCAGCGCACCAGATAACAATAAAACCAATACATTTCTATTCATTCCAAGCAAGGTTCTTCCTCATATATCCTTTTTCATGCTATCTACCGCGCAGGCTATTCACCAAGCGTATAAATCGTCTTTGCCATACGCAAATGACGCTGTATATAATGGACACCACCATTAGCCAACTAGCAAGGCAATTACTATGCAACAATATCACGTCTATGGTTTAGGCGCCGCCCTCGTCGATACTGAAATTGAAGTCACCGATGAATTCCTATCCCAAGCTAATATTGAGAAAGGTCTAATGACCTTGGTGGATGAAACCCGCCAAGCCGAAATACTAGAGCTAATGAAAGAACACTTGGTTGGTAGTAAAAGAGCCAGCGGCGGCTCGGCATGCAACTCGATTATCGCTGCCAGTTACTTCGGTGCCAAGACCTATTATTCCTGCAAAGTATCAGACGACGAAAACGGCCTATTCTTCCAACAAGATACCCAAGCAGCGGGCGTGACCACAAGCGATAAAGCCCACCCGAATGGTACAACCGGAAAATGTCTGGTTATGATTACCCCTGACGCCGAACGAACCATGAATACATTCTTGGGCGTAAGCGCTGAATTAGATGAAGCACAGCTTGATGCTAAAGCTATTGCTCAATCTGAATACCTGTATATCGAAGGCTATCTCGTTACATCACCTAGTGGCAAACAAGCGGCCATCAAAGCACGGGAAATTGCCGAGCAGCAGGGTGTAAAAACGGCAATTTCCCTCTCTGACCCAGGAATGGTCGAGTTCTTTGGCGAAGGGCTAAAGGAAATGATCGGCCAACAGGTTGATTTATTATTCTGCAACAAAGACGAAGCACTCGCCTGGACACAAAGCAATAACATCGAAGATGCTGCTGAAAAGCTTAAAGAAACTGCAAAGTCTTTTGCAATTACTTTAGGAAAAGATGGCGCTCTCGTTTATGACGGCAATGAAATCTCAATAGTCGCTGGCGTTGAAGCAAAAGCAATCGATACAAATGGAGCCGGCGACATGTTCGCAGGTGCATTTCTTTATGCAATCACTCATGACCAAACCTTTGCCCAAGCAGCAACGCTTGCTAACAGAGCCGCAGCTCAAGTGGTGAGTCAGTACGGCCCGAGACTCAGACCAGAACAACATGCAGATCTGAAGTTCTAGATAAATATTCTTCCCGTTTAACAGCCTCGACTCATGAGGCTGTTAAATCTTATCACGACCTGAAACTGCAGATTAAAGCTCCCGTTGTTCCCTTTTCCAAATCTTCGACTACACTATTAAAATGTGAAACTTAAGGTAAGCTGTATAAAACTAAACACATTGCCTTTTTCCAATAACGCTGTTTATAATCGAAGGGCGTTACTTACAAAAAATGATTCAAGGAATTGCTATGAAAAAACTAATTTTAGGTGCATTCATTCTTTCTGCTCCATTTACTGCAATGGCTGCCGGCGGTCACGGTCCTGCAGGGTGCGGCTTAGGTACTGAAGTTATTTTCAAAAATGCAGATGAATGGCATGAGCACGTTCTTGCCGCAACAACTAACGGAATAGCCAGCCAAACTTTTGCTATGACCTCAGGCACACTTGGCTGTGAAGATGCAAACGGCCCTCTAAAAGTCCAAGTATCCCTTTTTATAGATAAAAACCTTGACCAACTGGCTCAAGACACTGCAATTGGTGAAGGTGAAACACTTGCTGCACTATCTGAACTTGTTGGCGTTGCTAAAGAAGATGCTGCTACATTCAATGCTGCATTGAAAGCAAGCTTTGACCAAATCTTTATGTCTGAAGCAACAACTTCTGGTGACGCATACCAAGCATTGGTTAGCGTAATGAGCCAGAACAAGACTCTTGCTAAATACCTAGGCTAATTAGCCTCGTTTAATCTACGCTTACGCTAGATCTAGAATCTAAAAAAGGGCACAATTTGATGCCCTTTTTTTGTGCCAGTTAAAAGACCGGCATTCACCCTAACGAGAGATATCATGCACTGCCCTTACCATTACATTCTGGTGAATGTAGCTTTTCTTGCCTGTCTAAGCTTTAACTCTCTCGCGCAAACGATACCAGATTCAAAACTTACTTCCCTAGCGGATAATGAACAATGGCTCGACCTTCTTCATTTTCACCAAATAGGCTTTATTCCGCGATTTGAAAGTCAGGTTGATGACGACAGTTTTTTTATCGCTCCAGACGGAAAGTACTCGCCAAAGTCTGAGCTCAAGGCTAATATTGCAGCGTTTACTGGCGACAGCAGCAACCTTGAGCTTATTTGCCAGTTCCCTGCTCGTTTTCATTGGCTAACACAACAACTCCCTGAATTGAACTTCCCCGAAGCCAAGTGCCCAGATTATGAGGACTGGTTCGCCAAGATCGACCCTAAAAGCTTAACCTTAAGCTTCCCGGCGGCCTATCTGAACAGCCCCTCCTCAATGTTTGGACATACCTTTATTCGTATAGATCGCGCCTCTGGCAGTAATGCACTACTAGACTACAGCATCAACTTTGCCGCCAATGCCAACCCTGACGATAATGAGCTAGTCTTTACCTATAAAGGTCTTTCCGGTGGCTACCCCGGTGTCTTTACAATTCTCCCCTACTATGAAAAAGTCAAAGAATACAGCCACCTGGAGTCACGCGACGTTTGGGAATACGCTTTAGACCTGACACAAGAAGAGG
>NZ_LWGG01000440.1:0-695 GCF_001635365.1 Oleiphilus sp. HI0128
TGTTGTTCGACATGCCTCGAGTGGTGCCGCGCATTTTATCGCAGAGTCTGTCACACCTGGTGTGGCTATTGTGAATGCAGGAGATGGTTGGCACGCCCACCCGACACAAGCAATGCTGGATATGCTGACTATTCGTCAGAATAAGGGGCAATTCGAGGGCCTGAAAGTCGCAATTGTGGGTGATATTTTGCATTCAAGAGTTGCACGATCCCAGATTAGAGCGCTGAATACACTCGGTGTTGATGAAGTAAGAGTGATAGCTCCTAATACCTTGCTGCCGAAAAGTGTCGAGTCATTGGATGTTAATGTCTATAACAATATGGATGAAGGCCTAAAAGACCTTGATGTGATTATTATGCTTCGATTGCAGCGTGAACGAATGCAAGGAGCTTTGCTACCGAGTGAGCAGGAATACTTTCAGCTTTATGGCTTGACTCGTGAGCGCTTGGCACTAGCCAAACCTGATGCAATTGTAATGCACCCGGGGCCGATTAACCGCGGCGTTGAGATCGAGTCGGAAGTTGCAGATGGCGAGCAGTCAGTGATCCTGGATCAGGTCACTAATGGTATTGCTGTAAGAATGGCGGTTATGTCGATGGCAATGAGTGGTCAAACGGAAGAGAAAAACAGTGAGGAGTCAAAATGAGCATGCTTCTTAAAAATGGTCAGCGTCTAGTTTTCTCTGACTCCGGCGC
>NZ_LWGG01000441.1:0-967 GCF_001635365.1 Oleiphilus sp. HI0128
CTGCGCTTAGGGGCGGAAGTCTTGTTCCTTAAGGGTAAGCGATACCGCGTACTTGAGGGCCCGCAAGTCTATCGTGACAGCGATTCTATTAGTGTCAGTATGTTGGCTCAGTATACCTTCTAGAATATGCGAAGGCTCAGCAAGCCAATAAATGGAAGAGCCTTGCTTTCATTGTGAGTTAGGGGACTAAAATTACTTTACCAATATTCTTGCGTTGCTCGATATGCTCATGCGCTTTGGCTGCATCCTTGAAGGAAAACGTGCTATCGACATGAGGCTTGATCCAGCCTTCAGCATAGCCTTTTAGTATCTCTTTCATCCAGATATCAATCTTCTTATGTTCATGCCATAAATGCCCCATATTGACACCATATACGCCTTTGTTCTGATCCATTAAACCAAAAGGGTGATAAAAAGGTGTTTGCACAATCATCTTAAGCATATTCAACTTGCCTTTGATTCCCGAGTCGGACACAGAGGAAATACCAAACATGCCTAGTCGGCCGGTGTTAGCTAAGGCACTGTAACTTTTTTTCAGGTTATCGCCGCCAATAGGGTCTGTGATCAAGTCGACACCGCGGCTATTGGTGAGGGCGAGAAGTTCTTTCTTCCAATCCTGGGTACGGTAATCTATTGCGTGATCCAAGCCCTTTTCTTTTAAGAACTTGTGCTTCCTTGAGCTAGCAGTACCATAAATTGTAGCGCCAATATGCTTGGCGATTTCCAGTGCAGCAAGACCGACACCACCTCCCACATTGTGAATGAGAACGCTCTCATGAGCTTGTAAGCCTCCCATCGCGACGAGTAATTGGTAGGCGGTAAGGTAGTTTACGGGGATTGCTGCTGCGGCTTCGAAGGAGAGCGTTTCTGGTTTATCAAATACTTGTTGTAGGGGCACTGTGACTTGCTCAGCTTGGCCGCCAAAGCGTGTTAAGGCGATAACTTCCTTGCCTAGCCAGGATTCATC
>NZ_LWGG01000442.1:0-493 GCF_001635365.1 Oleiphilus sp. HI0128
CTGATGCTGTGATTGCTTCAATGATCGAAGACTCATCCGACAGTCAGCTCTATGTTCGTACTGGGCATTTCCGCGAAGCAGGTAAGCACCATTATGATAGTGGCTTGAATGGTCCGGCGATTGAGGAGGTTCAGGGTAACTTTAGCTATATTCCTCCAGAGCCAGACTCAGACCACGATGGAGTTGTAGACAGTGAAGATAACTGTATCGATGTGCCAAACCCCGACCAGGCAGATACGGGTGGCGATGGTGTTGGAGATGCCTGTAGTGGCAGTGGTTCTGAAGACGGTGTATTCACAGCTGAGAATGTGGTTGGTCACTTTGCAATCACCTTCCCAGAAGGTGACACCGAGCCTGAGAGCCAGGCTTTCTACAAAATACGAGATGATGGTACGGGGACAGTTTTCTTTGAAGACGGTCCTGCAGAGGGAGAAGAGTTTACCTGGTTAATCGATGGTGAAACCTTAGTCTTGGAAATTACTACTGCTACCGG
>NZ_LWGG01000443.1:0-306 GCF_001635365.1 Oleiphilus sp. HI0128
CACCCAAAGGCGCGATTCTCGAATTACCTGCGGGGGCAACCCCAATCGACTTCGCCTATGCTATCCATACCGATATTGGTCATGCTTGTGTCGCCTGTCGCGTAAACAAACAACTTGCCCCCTTGAGCGTACCTCTACAAAGCGGGCAAACGGTTGAAGTAGTCACTGCCCCTAGCGCTAAACCAAGTAGGGCTTGGCTGAATATTGTCACAACCGGTAAAGCCAAGAGCAGCATAAGGCACTACTTGAAAGACCAACGCGAAGCCGAAAGCCTAGCGCTTGGTAAGAGCTTGCTCGATAAGTCAC
>NZ_LWGG01000444.1:0-822 GCF_001635365.1 Oleiphilus sp. HI0128
TGAAGATGGCACGCCTATTATCGCTAAGTTTTATCGCCCCCAACGCTGGACGACTGAAGCCATTCTTGAAGAGCATGAATTTACCAGAAGCTTGCTAGAAAACGACATATCTGTCGTCCCACCGATGCTAATAAATGGCAGCACACTTCACGATTACCAAGATTTCCGTTTTGCATTATTTAAGCGCCAAGGCGGATATGCACCCGAGATTGAAATACCCGACACACTCTACCGAATCGGTTGTAACATCGGCCGAATACACCAGGTCAGTAACGCAGAAACCTTTAAGCACCGTCAAAACTTTTGCATCGAAAACTGGGCGATCAAGAGCAGACAGTTCTTGCTAGACAACGACTTTCTATCCAGATCGCTTCGACCGGCATACGAAACCTTAAGCCAAGACCTGATTGATAAGATGCAACATATATGGAAGAGCTGCCCATTCAACCCGATTAAACTTCACGGCGACTGCCACATTGGCAATATTCTTTGGCGTGAAGACCAAGCACACTTTGTCGATTTTGATGATTGCCTGAATGGCCCTGCAATTCAGGATCTATGGTTGATGCTTTCAGGAGACCGGCATCAACAAACCCAGCAAATGATCGAGCTGGTTGAAGGCTATGAAGAGTTCTGCGAGTTTGATACGCGCCAGCTCAAACTTATCGAGACCCTACGTACTTTGCGTATGATGCATTATGCTGCCTGGTTATCACGTCGCTGGACCGACCCTGCATTTCCAATGCACTTTCCTTGGTTCAATACCGAGCGCTATTGGTCATCACATATACTTGAGCTGAGAGAGCAGCTATCAATTTTGGA
>NZ_LWGG01000445.1:0-489 GCF_001635365.1 Oleiphilus sp. HI0128
TAAAGTCAGATTGCAGCGCACAGTTATTTATATTGCTATCCAAAACCACAAAGGATGGCCAAGCCTATATCGAAGTAATCGATCAGGGTGAAGGAGTCTCTGAAGAGAACTCCCATCATTTATTTGAACCATTCTTCACCACTGAATCTCAGGGCACAGGACTTGGTTTGTATTTATCACGAGAAATCTGCGAAGCAAACCAAGCTCATCTGGACTATATCAACCCGGCCAGTACCGAATTTCATCAGCATTGGAAGTTTGATAACCATCGACTAGACAATAAGGCTTATCAGGCTCTTAAAGACCTTAAGCTTGGTGCGTGCTTTCGAATTGTATTTGCTCACCACAAGCGAATTGTTTAACAATAGGCTTATTCTTCTTAATGCTTTCTAAGCGACAGACAAGACTCAATATATGACCAAGCAACGCGCCTTAATTATCGACGATGAACCTGATATTCGAGAGCTGTTAGAAATCACACTCATGCGT
>NZ_LWGG01000446.1:0-535 GCF_001635365.1 Oleiphilus sp. HI0128
CGAGGTAGCATAAGGCTTATACAGCGTGCCCTTATCATCAAATGATTCGAGGCAGTGATTTTGGCCAGCGACAAAACTCTGGTCTAGGCAAGGCGACGCACCGAATAAATACATGAGTAGCCAAGAGTAGCGACGAAAGTTTCGAATCAGAGCGAAATATTGCTCCGACTTAAAGTCTTGTAGTGACTGCTCTTTATTGCCATGCGCTTCTTTTAGATTAAGCCAAAGGGAGTCATTGATCGAGAAGTTGAAGTGCAGGCCCGCAATGCTTTGCATGGTTCGGCCGTATCGATGGCCTAGACCTTCCCGGTAGACGTACTTCAAGCGTCCAATGTTGGAGTCGCCATATTCAGCAATACGAATGCTGTGCTCGCCATCAAGCTTGCAGGGCATGCTGCCAGACCAGAGAACTTCATTGCCAATATTGCTAGCAACAAACTTATGCGTATCTTGCAATGTTTTTAGCAGGCCTTCTCTAGAGTCTTCAACCGGTGTAATTAGCTCTAATAAAGCTTCCGAGTAATCAGTGGTAATG
>NZ_LWGG01000447.1:0-259 GCF_001635365.1 Oleiphilus sp. HI0128
CAGGCTTAAACGCAGAGCTTCGCGTAATGACTTTAAATACCGAATGGCTATGGACCCCTTATGACGGTAAAGCTGACGGTAGTAAAGTGACGATACGAGACATGTCAAAGAAGGATTACCTAACTGAGCTGGCATTCTATGCGAAGCTTGTTAGAGAGCATAGGATAGATATTCTAGCGGTGTCAGAAATTGAAAATAAGTACGTTGCGATCGATTTGGCAAACCGTTTTGGCAAAGACTGGAAAGCGTATTTTACACA
>NZ_LWGG01000448.1:0-565 GCF_001635365.1 Oleiphilus sp. HI0128
TGCCAGATCAGGTTGTCTTGGCGGTAGATCTGGAAGCAGGATCCATTGAAGTTGATTGGGATCCGGAGTTTTAGTTTGTAAAGCGCTGATTGCGGTACTTGCGGGGCGTTTTTATATAGGCACTACTTAATCAGTTCTGTAAATCAGTTCTGGCATAAGGGATTGGTTCTTTAAGTGGTGCAAAGATAGAAACTTGCTGGTCAATGTGGTGTGACTGGCTTAGAGATGTGAATGTATGCATTTTGGACTGGTTACGCTTTTTCCTGAAATGTTTCGCTCTCTAGAAGATCATGGTGTCGTTGGGCGGGCAGTAAAGAAAGGGCTAATAGCTCTGGATTATTGGAATCCTCGAGAGTTCACCCATGATAAGCACCGTACGGTCGATGATAGACCTTATGGTGGTGGCCCGGGAATGTTGATGAAAGTGCAGCCTTTGCAGGATGCTATTCACGACGCTAAGGCAAAGATGGTGCAGGACCTAAAGCACGATCAGCCCGAGAAGGTGGTATCACTACGTACTGTATACCTGTCACCTCAAGGACAGCGCCTAGACCATAAGAAAGCT
>NZ_LWGG01000449.1:0-626 GCF_001635365.1 Oleiphilus sp. HI0128
AGATAAAGAAGACTGCAGAGATAAGCAAGCCAAGCACTAAGCTGACGTTTCTCGCCAAGTAAGTATTGCCAAACGTCGTCCACTGAATGTAGTGCGCTGCTGCGCCCTCTCCCTGTTCAGTATTCAGGTAACGAGCATGAGCAACAAGACCTATTGACTCAACCAGCAAGCCAATAAAGACCAGACCAGACAAGACACTCAGAAGTGGTGCAAAGCTTAAATCTTGAAGCGAATAAGCAATACAAGCAAACACGGCAAAAACAATTCCGCCGACACTAAACATACTGCCAAAGAAGCTGGTCAATACCTGCCAATGATTCCAGAACGGGCGAGCTTTAATTCGATAGATACAGTGCATGAAGTACAAACCTATCAAAGCAGAGATCACCGCAAAACCACCCGCAATAGATATCAGCAAATCTAGGATACCCAACTGCAACCATTCATTGATCGCAGACAACACGGTATAGCCACATAGGCCCGCGAAGAACATGGCTATACCCAAGGCTTCCCGACTAAGTGGTGACCAACGCAAGTTATTAAACCCACGGTAGAAACGCAAAGGCTTACCCAAGTGCAGCGTAGAAAGGAATAAACCCAAGGCCTGAACAAAAATCATCGCACCC
>NZ_LWGG01000450.1:0-23328 GCF_001635365.1 Oleiphilus sp. HI0128
GGCCTGCTTGGTACTAGTATGCTGCCGCACGGTTTGAGTTTTATGCAAAAAGGCATGCAAGTTGCGAGTCTTGATCATTCGATATGGTTCCATCGCCCTTTCAAGGTTGATGAATGGTTACTTTACGATATGGATAGCCCTAGTGCGTCAGGCGGAAGAGGCTTTAATCGAGGGAATATTTTTAACCAACAAGGTGAGTTAGTTGCTTCAGTATGCCAGGAAGCATTGATTAGAAAACGTAGTTAAAACTGCAAATGCGTGACGCCTTGCTAGGATACGTCACGCGTATCGCTTTCAGACTTATCAAGCCACTGAAGTAGCCTCTCCATCGGCAAAGGTGGGGTTAGTAAATAACCTTGAACAGAATCGCACTTTAGCTCTCTTAAGCGCTCCATCGTCTCTTCATTTTCGACACCTTCTGCCACCACCTGATAACCCAGTTTTTGGCACATGTTAATGGTTGCTTCAGCAATGAGCTCATTGCCCTCATCCCCACATATTCCCGATATCAAGGATTTATCGATTTTAATCTCTGTCGCCGGTAATGACTTTAAATACGCCAAAGAGGAGTAGCCAGCGCCAAAGTCATCAACCGATAAACGTAAGCGTAAAGCACACACTTTATTTAAGACCTCAATCGCATCCAAAGGATTCGCCATCATCGAGGTCTCAGTTAACTCAAAATAAATGCGCTGAGGATCGCTGTTGTTATCAGCCATTTGAGCGCTCAGAAAATCAATCAAATCTCCCTCTCGCAGGTTCAACACCGATAGATTGATTGACATATTCAAGTCCCAACCAAGCTCTTTGAGACTATTCTGGGCTTTAAGTGCATTGCTCACCACCCAGCGTGTTAATGCTTTAATAATGCCTGTTTGTTCGGCAATCTCAATAAACTCATCAGGCCTAACCAAGCCATAACGCTCATGGTTCCACCTTACCAAGGCCTCCATACCTACAACTCGATTCTCTTTAAGAGAGTATTTAGGCTGAAAGTACAAAGCCAGATGATCATTCTTGATCGCTTCCTTCAATTCAGAAACCATCATCAAGCGGCGCGCATTGTATTGATCATATTCAGGGCGATAGTAAGAAAGGTGTCGCTCAAGTGCTTCCGATGAGTCTGCAGCTACTTGGGCATGGCGCAATAAAGTTTCGGTGTTCAAACCGTGCTCAGGACAAACAGCCACACCAATTACCGGACGCAGTTCCAGACGCATCTCCTTAAACTCAATTGGTTGCATTGCCTGCTTTAGAATTTCATTTACCTGCTCTGTGTGGCTTTCCGCAAGCTCTGCCTCAACGAGCATCACAAATGAGCCTGGCTCCAAAGAACAAATTAATGCTTCCTCGGAAGGCCCCTGAAGTTTGACGATACCTGGCATATTAACCGACAATGCAGCGAAATTCTGAGCCACCTCGACCTGCATTAAATCAGTATTATGGTGACCCAAGGTACGACTGATCTCCATATAACGAAGGATTTCGATCACACAAATAGCGATCCGTTTATTCCCACGAGACTCAATAACCAAATTAGCCTGCTGCTCAAAGCAGGAGCGGTTTGGCAAGTGGGTCGTGGGATCAGATAAAGACTTGTTTAATAGCTTCTGTTCGGTTTCTCTGCGCTCAAGTTGCTCCAGTAATCGTGCTTCTTGCGCAGCTATTCGCTGCCTATGCTCTTGATAGAAACGTGAGGCTAAGGCTGCGTTTAGTATAAATAGCTCTAGTGCTGAACCGATCTGCATACCGTACTCGGTAACGAAGCTCACCGGCATCAGGCCCTGTTTACTGAGCGCAGATATCGTCACACCAAACATGAAAGTACTCCATGCTGTGGCATAGATCCACGCCATCCTATTCCCCATAAAGCCCAATATTGGCCCCATTATGAGTAAAACAAAGCTGCCAGGAATGGCCCCCATCACCGACAATTGCAAGGAGGTCTGCGCATCAAATACCAAGATGCCAGCAAGGCCAATCAAGGCAATACCAATGATCGCATTGATTAAATACCCCAAAGTCTTACTGTATTGCTCAGGCTTGAGAAATTCTCGTGAGAATAGCGCTGAAAAAAGTAAACAGCTGGACGGCAATAACAATAAAAGCGTGTGATGAAACTCGGGGTTATCTGAATAAATAAAGGGGAAAAGCTTCGCTCTCATAATACCAAAGAACAGCATGTACAAGAATGCTGCGACTGAATAGTATAAATACAGCTTTTCCCTGAGCGCGACAAAGATTAATAAGTTAAAGAAGACAATAACTGATACAACGCCAAAGTAGGTCGCATGTAATGCGTCTTCTTTTCCTAGCTGCACAAAGGTGCTCGTTGCATCAGAAATTTTCATCGGAACCAACTGAGAACCTGCCGTGTCGACTCTTAGATAAATCTGGTGGGTTTCACCCGCAGCTATTTTGACAGGAAAGAGAAAATTAGGGTGATCTATCAGGCGCTGCGAATAGGGCTTTCTATCTCCGGTGTGAACTTCACTGACTAAGTTGTCACCTGCAAAATGATAAAAATCCACATAATCCAACAAAGGGTAACTGATCTCTAGAATCTGCTCCTTTTGCGCCTGGCTTGGGTTACTTAATTCAAAACGATACCAGTACGGATAACGCTGATAACCAAAGTTAGCCGAGTCTTCACTAAGACCTTTCCATTCACCTTCTCTTACAAGGCTTTTTATTGCCTCTATGCCGCTGTTACCTGAGTGATCTACTAGGTATTCACTTCGAATAATACGGGGCGCACCATCGTCTGGCATCACATTCGTAATACCCCAAGCAGGCCCGATAAAGCTTCCACTTAGACACAGCAAGAATATCAGTAGCGGCCTAAGCAAAATGTTTTTTAAGAACGTCATATATAAGGTTGGCTAATTTTAGTGTAAACAATTTCTCTGTTTCTTAAGCGTAGCAGGACAATTGATTTTTTCCTCTGCTCACTTGATATACATTTATGAGTAGATTCCCCCTTATTCACAAACTATTTCAAACAAATACATGCTATGACTTCAACTAAGCTCTATACTGAAGCTATGCTGCCTATAAAAAATATACTTGTAGAAAATAAGGAGTTATCGATGAGTAGTGCAGAAGCGAGCAAACAAGCCAAAATAATTAGTGAACTACGCGTCTTTATTCGAAAGTGTCTAAGTGACCCTAGTGTTTCAACAAAATGCATGGAGATCGCACGCGAGCTGAAAAATGAACCTGATGCTTCCGCTAAAATAGCAGAGAAGATCAGCGCCTCAACAATTGTTAGAATTCCTGAACAATTGAGTGATGCTGATAAGATCTTCTTGGAAGTCATTCACGAAGTCTTAGATGACGAAGCTGCGTTATATTAAGCTGAAGCAGTAATCTAGATTTAGCCTTGAGTGATTAAATCTATGCACCAATAGTCTGTGTTTATCTCAGACTATTGGCTATCCTCGGAGAGCTGACACAAACTACGCAATAACTTCATTGCTCGTTGAACCTCCATAGAAGCGTTCACGATTTCTTTCTGCTCTGCCAGAATATCTCTTAATGTATCAGTGGTCGTCAGTGGATTTGCTAATACCACTCGAAAGACGACACATGCTTGTCGATTATACTTCGGGGGTTCCAAACGCGTTCTTGAAACAAACGATAGGCCTTTCTCACGCTGAGTTTTTTGTACAAACTTAGTGATACGATCCAGAACTGCATTGATCTTTTCCATCAAAATATCGTCTGCAACTGCTAACACCGACGTTGCAAACTCCGGGCAATAACGATAAGTAATAATATTTAACTCAGGATAGGTAATCACCTCGAAGTCCTGATCGTTGTCGATCATGGCAGCAAAAGCTTTGGCTTTATTGATACCTTCGTTGATCAATATCTCGTATCCATCTTTGGCAATAATCTTCAGGCCAGAGTGAATCAGCATCGCCATTCCCGGGCGTGAACCTTCGAGAGTTGTACTTCCCAAATCCTTCGAGCCACGACGGACAACATACTGAGCATGATGTTCAATGGCCTTCAGTTTCTTTGGGTCCTTAAACACCACCAAGCCACTACCCATCGGAACATATAACTGCTTGTGTGCATCCAGGGTGACAGAATCTGCTTTTTCGATGCCTTTTAATAAAGAGCGATAGTCATTTGAAAATAATGTCGGGCCACCCCAGGCTGCATCGACATGAAAGTGAGCCTTAAACTCGCGCGCGATTTCAGCCACTTCTTCAAGAGGGTCGATATTGCCTGTCTCTGTTGTACCGGCAATGCCAATCACGCTAATTATGCAGATATTTTCTTTCTTCAAGCGAGTGCAGGTATCTCGTAAGGCTTCCAGATCTATACGGTTATGCTCATCAGTCTCTACAGAAACCAGGTAATCTCGACCTATGCCGATAATATCTGCTGTTTTGCTAAAAGAGTAATGCCCTCTTTTTGAGACCACGATTGCAGCACCATCATAACCATAGTACTTAATCGCTCGAAATAAGCCTTCATGGGCAACGCCCTTGAAGTTTCCTTCGGGTGGAAAGGCTAAATTTCGAGCCGCCCAAAGAGCTGTGATATTGGCAATGGTGCCGCCTGAGCACATTGCCCCCAATGCATGCCCTGCATCGTGCATCCACTTGCTATAAAAATCACTGTCTTCAGCGTATACCAGGCGGTGCAACATCCCGAGCACCTGTCTCTCTAGGGGCGTAAACGCTTTCGAGGTTTCGGTTTTTACCAGGTTCTGGTTGAGCGCAATCATGATCTTGGAAAGCGGCAACATGAAATAAGGTAAAGCAGAGGTCATATGACCAACGAAGCTAGGCGATGAGGTGTGAACAGACTGCGCAACTATTTTATCTAGAAGAAATTGAGTATGTTCGGATACAAAAATGGGCTTTTCAGGAATCCTGGGATCAGAAAAGTCTTTTTCCATTTCTTGCAAATCATGTTCGACCGCGACGATATGGTCCTGCATAAATCCTGCAAGATTATTAGAAACGTCTTTATCAATACGGCTAAGAGTAGAGTCTGGTGCTTCGGGTACTGTAAATACTCGATACATACTCTCTATGCTTGCCTGAGCAAACTTCTGCTTATGGTATAACTTGTCCAACATAGCTCACAACGTAGATTCAATACCCAAAATTTGAACGGGCGCTAGTATAGTCGGTCGTACAAAGGATAACCAGCCAAGGTCTCTTGCAATGGACCAATATCGTTTAAAAAACCTTATTGACTGGGAAGAATTGCCAAATCACCACTCTTTTGAAGCGATGCCAGCAACTGCTCCTTTAGATTTTTCACACTTTGATATTCAAGCTGAGCCGTAATTTCCTGCTCGACTTGATAAAAAGGCTTGGCAATATGCTCCTGGTTAGCATGATAAAAGTCACTCACGCGTTGACTATCAACTTCATATTCAGACTTTGGAAAAAGTGTTTTGCCTGCCTGCTCAGCACTCACCTTATGATCTTTCGCATACTGATAAATATGCATCTGCAAAGCGGCCATTTCGAGAGTTCTGCGCCTCTCGCGCTCTAACTTGCTAATACGTTCCTTAAACTCTGGCGACAGGTCTTCGAGATTTTTATCAATGCCTTTATAAACCAATAAAGGGGCGCGCTCTTCGACTTCTTTCTGCGCAGCATTCTGAGCCAAGAGGTTGGCTAGAACCATGCCAAATGAAAAGGCAAAGAACATCATAATGAACTGCGTTCTCCCCGGTTTCTGACTTTCTTTCAAAACGCTTCCTCTCTTACTCTATGACAGGTCAAGACACTGATACATGCAAAGACTTGTTTTAGTTCAAGCATAGACACATACTTCTGAAATTACAGGTTTACTTAAATTTTTGTCCTTGCCGGTCATTTAAATTCTTTATCGCCCTATTTACTAAGAAGCCACTATGCTTGAAAAGCTATTCTCCAATATTTTTGACGCTGCCCAGCAGTCTTTCTGTCGCTACCCCGTAGTGCTTAGTGGCGACAAGAATTGGTGTTTAGATACGGTTCAAAGCAACTCGCTTTTCGGCGATATAAATGAGGCTATTTATATCAGCGCCTCCGAACCTATTAAAGGCTTTAAGTCTGTTTCTGCACATAAAGTTAAAAGCCTCTTGGGTGGTGATTGTAATCTGTTGCTTTGGGATGGCTTCGATGGCTTAAGCCCGGACGGACTTGGTGGAGCATCTGGACTTGTTCGCGGAGGAGGCTTATTTATCATCATGGTGCCCCCTCTCGCTGACTTGGCTAAAGCACCTGACCCAGACTATCGCCGCATGTGCAGTGACGAGTCAGAGTTATCTAAAACAAACACCTTTTTTCTCCAGCGTTTGATTAGCTTTTTTAACAGTCAGGATTGTCTGCTATTTTGCCAAGAGAATCAGTCTCAGCTTCCTGCTGTTCCTGCGGCTGCGACGACTCAGGTACAGGCCCTACCCACACCTGACCAGCGCGAAGCAATTGAGCTAATCACTCATGTTGTCGAAGGGCACCGTAGACGGCCACTGATCGTCACCGCCGATAGGGGACGAGGCAAAACCAGCGCGCTTGGCATTGCCGCGGCGAAGTTGGCCCTCAAATATAAAAAATCTATTTTGATTACAGCCCCCTCAAAACGAGCTTGTGCCAATGCATTCTTCCACTTTTCAAAATACATTACAGATGAGTGTGGCAACCACGATAGTTATTCTCACTGTCTGAAGTTTATATCGCCTGATGAGCTCTTACTTACCAAGCCCGAGTGCCAGTTACTGCTAATCGATGAAGCTGCCGGAATTCCAGCGTCTACATTGAGTGAACTACTAAAGCACTATTCTAGAATCGTATTTTCAAGCACCATCCATGGCTACGAAGGCAATGGTCAAGGCTTTGCAATTCGTTTTAAGAAACAACTCGACCTACTAACACCCAAGTGGAAAAGCATTCATCTAAGCCAGCCAGTTCGTTGGGCCGAGAATGACCCCTTAGAAAATTGGATGAGTCGGCTATTATTTTTATCCTTGAATGACGATTCATTTAGCCAAAAACGTAGTGTAAAAAACAAACATACAGAGATGAACGTGCTCTGGCCTTCACAGCAGCAACTAGCCTCCGAGCCTAAACTCCTTGAGCAGGTTATTTCATTGCTAGTGAATGCTCACTATCAAACTTCCCCTGACGATATAAGACTTATACTTGATCATCCCGGTGTGTTGCTAGCTTGTGGTTTCAAAGATCATATAGAAAGTGAGCAACAAGGTGAGTTGATCTCAGCAATGCTGATAATACGAGAAGGGGGGATTTTAGAAAGCACTCTGCAACAAGAGATCCTCGCAGGAAAGCGACGCTTACGTGGCCACTTAGTTCCGCAGACTCTTGCTACCCTCTCTGGCGATATCAAAAACCTGGAACAACACTCATTGCGTATAATGCGTATTGCAGTACGCGCTGAATACGAGAATCAAGGGCTCGGTAGCCAACTAATTGAAGAAGCTTTACAAGTCGCGAAAACTAAACACCTTGATTGTCTTACTACAGCATTTGGACTGACAACCGAGTTGCTTTCTTTCTGGTCAAAGAATCAGTTTTCGCTTCTCAAACTTGGTCTTCAACGTGATAATGCTAGTGGCTGTTATGCCGCGATTATGCAAAGGCCGATATCTTTGTCTGCACAGGAAAATTTGGCTCTATTAGAAAGTATCTATGCCAGAAATTTGCTCAGTGGTATCAGTAGACAATATCAACACCACACTAGCGATACGCTGTATGATGCGCTAACAGAAGCGAAAATTCCAGCAGTAGAGCTAAGGCTAGACAGCAGGCAGCTTGCTCAACTTCAACGCTTTGCTAGCCATAAGTTGGCCATCGAAGAATGTATGAGCGAGTTGATCAGTTTGACCTTATCTTGCTTCAAACAAAAAAATAAAAAAAGTTCAATCAAGCGCCCGCTACAAGTACTGATTCGACGGGTTTTACAAGCTCGTTCAATTTCTGATTGTGTGGAGGAGTTTAATTTTAGTGGGAAAAAAGACCTGGATAAGCATCTTAGAGAGGCCGTTCAAGTACTTTTAGAGCAGCTAAGCAGCCCTAAAATACTTTGAAATCAGGAAGGCTCAGCGCTTAAATACTAAAGCTCGAACCACAACCACAGGTTGTTTCTGCATTCGGATTGGTCACAGAAAACTGAGCACCTTTTAGGCCTTCAGTATAATCAACTGTCGCTCCGACGAGGTATTGATAACTCATGGCGTCGACAACCAGGTCTACACCCTGCTTGCTAACAACCGTATCATCTTCTGAAAGGTCTTCATCAAAAGTGAAGCCATATTGAAAACCCGAGCAACCACCGCCAGTCACATAAACGCGTAGCTTAAGAGCAGGATTTTCTTCCTCCTCAACCAGCTGTTTAACTTTACTCGCCGCCGCGTCGGTAAAAAATAGCGGGCTTGGCACATGAGTTTCTACAATGCTCATTGGTTCTCCGGCATTTGATTCTAATATTAGAATACTAAAACAATGTCATACTTCTATACAGAGCATTATCCAATTAACCTAGTAAAACAGTCAACTATTTCATTTAGCCATTATTAGAATCTGAACCCGACACGGCTTTTAGCGCAACTTGCTCAGCGGCTTTAGTCTCTGTGCTTTCACCTGAGTCATGATTCTTAATTGATACAGGCTCTTTATGGTGAACCAGGTTACCATTAACCTCAGCACCCATCGCCATTTCGATCAGATGATAATAAACATTCCCTTTTATTGACGCATTCTTGGCCAGCTCAATATGCTTCGAAGCATAAACATCGCCATGGACTGTACCGTTAACAATGATATGAGGTGCAATCACATCACCGTCTATTTCACCAATATCGCTAATACGAACAATCGCTTCACTGTCTTCTTCAGCGCGGATGGTGCCACGAATTAAACCATCGATATGTAAACCGCCAGAGAATTGAAGATCACCCTCTATCTGGGTTTTACTTGATACCAGAGTATCAAAATGAATATTCGGACTATTATGACGCCCTTTCCCTTTTTGTTTACTCTTGCCCCACATAATGATTCTCCCAAAAGTCTCTAAATTTTTTGATCAACTAACTGCTGCCAATCGAAGCTCTGTTCAATACGAGACGCTTTCTTTCCCTTCGACTGAGCAACCACTTGGATACCTGTCGGCACAAAACCTTTCGGTAGCAGCAGATCTCCGGCTATATCCTGAAAATACTTGAATTTAAACTTGATACCCAAAGCCGTTTGCTGCTCTGATATATCTCTTAAGGCTAGAACAGTTTCTTCTTCGCCCTGCATACCTATCACGTTAATCGCAACATTCCCGGATACGTAGCTCTTGTTATCAGCCACTTGCGCTAAGACAATTTTGTAGTCAAAACGCCTATCCGTTGCACCTAGCTGAATCTCGGCTTTCTGTACTTGTAAGCCTCGCGAGTTATCTGAAGGCGCCATAATATTTTGATAAAATGACAAGTCCTTTTCTAACTGCGACACGCGAGCCTTGTAATCCCTGATCGTCTCCTGAATTTCCTGCTTTGCCAGGTCATCAATCGTCCGACCGCTTTCAAGGTTTGCGACTTGCTGCCGTAAAGCGACTTCTTCCTCTTTTAAAGCAGCATACTCTTGTGCAACTTTTGCTAATTCTTGAACGACCTTTTCGTGTGCCTGTTTTATTTGGTAATCGCCCAAAAGAAAACTTAGGACGCCCATGACCAAAATGCCAATTGCAAAAATCACCCGCCGTTTTAATTTAATACCTGGCTTGTGCTTAACTACAATCAGACGATCTTCAGCTTTCCGTTTTACCATTCTAGTACAATCTCACCTAGGTGTTAGGGCATCAATGCCACTTGCTGTAAGCCCATCATCTCATCAAAACCAAACATAAGATTCATGTTCTGAATCGCCTGGCCAGAAGAGCCTTTTACCAGGTTATCAATAACCGACAATACAATAATTGTATTACTGCCAGGTTGCTGGTGCAGTGCAATTCGGCACATATTCGACCCCTTAACGGAACGGGTTTCTGGCAAAGAGCCTAGCGGCATCACATCGACAAAAGGCTCATCCTTATAGCGCTCTTCATAGATAGCTTGAGCCTGCTCCAGACTTAATTCAGCATCAGGCTTAGGTTGTATATACAAAGTCGCTTCGATCCCTCTAATCATGGGCACGAGATGAGGAACAAAGGTCACATTAACAGGCGATCCGTTTGCTTCACTCAAAATTTGCTGGATCTCGGGTAAATGGCGATGCCCGGAAACACCGTAAGCTTTAAAGCTATCAGCGCATTCCGATAACAGCATACCAACTTTAGCTGCACGCCCAGCACCACTGGTGCCTGTTTTAGCATCTGCAATGAGACGATCCGCCTGGACTAAGCCTTGCTCAACTAAAGGTAAAAAGCCCAACTGAATAACCGTAGGAAAACACCCAGGGCAAGCAACTAATTTGGCATCTTTAATTTGTTCACGATAGATTTCAGGCAGGCCATATGCAGCCTGAGGAATTAATTCAGGGCAGGCATGCTTCTGGTCATACCAACTTTCCCATACATCTACATCTTTCAAACGAAAGTCACCTGAAAGATCAATGGTACGCAAGCCGGAATCTATAAATTCAGACATCATTGACTGAGCCACACCGTGTGGCGTTGCAAAGAAGATAAGATCACAGCCAGCTAGTTCGTCTACGCTAGGATCGGTAAAAGGCAAGTCGATGTAGCCACGAACATGAGGAAACATATCTGCAACAGGGCGGCCTTTCTCAGTACGCGAGGTAACAACAGTAATTTCAACCTTCGGATGAAGCACCAATAATCTTAATAACTCCGAACCGGTATAGCCAGTCGCGCCTACAATACCTACCTTTATCACTTTATATCCCCAAATTTCGAATCTTAAAAAACGGCCGATTATATCACGAGATCAACGGCAAGGTTGTAAGCAATTATAGCCAGCCCTATGCCAAGCAAGGCAATTTTATTACAATTTATGGCTTGTATAACAATATAGCTGTGACACAAAACGCTCTATAATCGTTTTACGCACTCATCCTCTCGATAATAATCGCCGCCTACGGACATAACTGACTCAAGCATGCTACTTACTATTCGTACAATACTCGTTCTCACTTACTTCTTTAGCGTTGCTTTGCTCGGCAGTTGCATCTGTCTTTTTAGGCCCTTCAACCCTGATAACACAAGAATATGCGGGCGACTATTCAGCTGGGGAGCTTTGAAGTTATTGGGCGTAAAAATGACGATAGAGAATAAAGAACTATTGGATAATATGCCCCCCAGCGTTGTTATCGCCAATCACCAAAGCAACCTCGACCTCTTTGTTCACGGCGGTGTCATTCCTAAGCGCTGTGTAAGCGTCGGTAAAAAGAGCCTTAAGTATCTGCCTTTATTTGGCCAGGTTTATTGGCTCGCCGGCAATATCATGATCGACCGTTCCAAAAGTCGTGAATCTATCAATACCATGGCTGAAACAACCGAAGCGCTTAAACACAATAATACTTCGATTTGGGTCTTTGCCGAAGGCACACGTAACGGCGGTAATGATCTGCTACCCTTTAAAAAAGGCGCCTTCCATATGGCTCAACAAGCCTCTGCTCCCATTGTTCCTATTTGCGCCAGTGCCTACCCCAAACATATCAATCTCAATAAATGGCATGCAGGTGAAGTCATTGTCCGAATTCTACCTCCTATCGACACGCATATGGCTGAAGACAAAGATTTGGGCACTTTACTTGAAGACGCACACAGCCAGATGAAAGCGACTATTGATGAGCTAAACCAGAAAGTGAAAAATCGTTCGGATAGAAAATAAATCACTTGCCAGCATTTATGGCAACACATTCAGGCTCTAGCTCTTAGAATATTATCTACTTTGCTATAAACTAGCACTGTACTGAATATTAGATTTTAAGACCATAAAGCCGGACTATGCCGCTAAAAACACACTTCGAAAACTATAAGCGCGTTTTCAGACAGCAGCTCTCTGGTGTCGATGCTTTGCCACAGCTAGCAATTCTTGGCCTGATTGCCGGGTCCTTAACTGCTGGTGTCATCCTGCTTTTCCGCTTCATGATCGAAGTCCCTCTTGCTTATTTTCTTCCTGAAGGTGATCCGGAAAATTTTGAAGGCTTAAGTACCTTTATGCGGGTGGTGATGCCGCTTAGCGGCGCCCTGTTAATCGGCACCATCTGGTATCGTTTGAAGATTAGCCAGCGTAAGGTCGGCGTCGCACTAGTGATGGAGCGTCTCAATTATCATCAGGGTTATATCTCGTTTAAAAGTATGATGACCCAATTTGTCGGTGGCGTGTTAACCATTTTGAGCGGCCAGTCTGCCGGACGAGAAGGACCTGCCGTACATTTGGGTGCAGCAGCTTCTAGCTTACTAGGTCGCTATCTAAACCTACCCAACAACAGTATTCGGACCTTAATTAGTTGCGGCACAGCTGCCGCCATTTCTGCTTCCTTCAACACCCCCATTGCCGGAGTCATTTTCGCTATGGAAGTCGTGATGATGGAATATAGCATTGCCGGTTTTACGCCAGTCATCCTGGCTTCGGTTGCAGCAGCGATTATTTCTCAGGTTTTCTATGGCGCAGACCCTGCCTTCCTCGTGCCCCAGCTGTATATGAACTCTCTGATGGAAATTCCCTATATCATTATCTGTGGCATAGGTATTGGTATTGTTTCAGCCTGCTTTGTTGGCTTGATCAAGCTCACCTTGCGTAATAGCACTAGCAATATTTTCTATCGGATCTCCGCTGCCGGTGCCTTAACCGCCGTTGCGGCAGCATTTGTGCCCGAGATAATGGGGGTAGGCTATGACACTGTAAACCAAACGCTTTTGGGCGAGTTTGGTTTGCTTCTACTGTGCTGCATCGCCGTGGTAAAAATTGTGGTAACGGGCATTAGCATTGGCTTGGGGATGCCAAGTGGACTTGTGGGCCCAATTCTCTTTATTGGTGCAACCGTTGGCGGCGTATTTGGCCTAATCGCTGAATGGATTATGCCTGAAACCGCCTCCTCAGCTGGCTTCTACGCTATGTTGGGTATGGGTGCGATGATGGGTTCCGCGCTACAAGCTCCCTTGGCCGCACTATTAGCCTTATTAGAACTTACGCAAAACCCCAATATAATCATGCCGGGAATGTTGATCATTGTTGTATCCAGTATGGTTGCAAGTGAAGTGTTCAAGCAGCAGTCTATTTTCCTGAGTATATTGAAGGAACAAGGTCTCGATTATCACAATAGCCCGGTTATTCAGGCACTTCGCCGCGTCAGTGTTGGCGCCATTATGACCCGACAATTTAGTCCGACGAAACGGCATATAGTTTACGAGGAAGCCAAGGAAATTTTGCGCCAGGAGCCTAAATGGATACTAATCAATAACAGCGATGGTAAACCAGTTTCGCTTCTTCCCACGGTCGATCTTGCGCACTACCTGGAGGAAAACGAACAGGAGCTGGTCGAGGGTGAGGAGCACCCGATTAAGGAGCGCATCCTGATCGACCTGTTTGAAATCCCGGCACAGCGAAAAGATATTGCCTCTCTCTACTTTCAAGCCACGCTTCAGGAAACCCTTGACCGCTTTACAGAAACTAAAACTGAAGCCTTATATGTCGAGAGAACCAGTGCTCCTACCGTTTCGCGTGTCCTGGGTATCGTCACTCGCGCTGAAGTCGAAAATTATTATCAATACAAAAGGAAATAAACATGCTTTGGGTAAAAAGCTTTCACATTGTTGCTGTTGTATGCTGGTTTGCCGCCTTATTTTACTTGCCCCGCTTATTTGTCTACCACGCTCAGTCAACAGACCAAACCAGCTTAGAGCGTTTCAAAGTTATGGAACGAAAGCTATACCGCGGCATTGGAACCCCTTCGATGATTGCAACGATTGTGCTGGGGCTTTGGCTAATTTCCTATAATGTAGAAGGTTACTTCCACGGTGGCTGGTTACACGCCAAATTAACACTGGTCGCGATTCTTGTTGGCTATCACTTCTATTGCGGCAAGATTCTCAAGCAGTTTGCTAGCGACAATAATACCCGAAGCCACGTATTTTATCGTTGGTTTAATGAGTTCCCGGTATTACTGCTTATTAGCATCGTTATTCTTGTTGTTGTGAAGCCCTTTTAACATGCCGGTCTCGACACTCCCGCAAGGCATATACGGCATTACTGATCCTTCTTTGCTTCCTGGCGAGTCTCTGTTTACCGGGGTAGAAAGTGCGCTTAAAGGTGGCTGCCGTGTTATCCAATATCGGGATAAGCAATCAAAGCCAGATCAGGCGCTTGCCAAGGCACTCCGACTCAAAGCCTTGTGCCATAAGTACCAGGCAGCACTAATCATTAATGACAGCCTGGCCCTGGCCCTCGACAGCGATGCAGATGGGCTGCATCTTGGAAAATCTGACGGCCACTTAAGCGAAGCACGGCAAGCACTCGGCGACAAAAAGATCATTGGCGTTACCTGCCATAGTGACCTGCAATATGCTCAGGACTGTATTAACCAAGGCGCATCATACTGTGCTTTTGGTCGTTTTTTTGAATCACAAACTAAGCCAGAAGCGCCTCCATGTAGCCTGGAAACATTCAAGCAAGCACTGCAATTGAGTATTCCCGTACTAGCCATTGGGGGTATTAGCATAGACAATATTGCTCGCTTCAGAGATACTCCTCCTCATAATATTGCGGTCATTAATAGTCTCTTTGGCCAGGCAGATATCTACCAAGCTGCGCTGGCGCTAAGCGCCGCATTTAAACAAATTCAAACTTATTAATTTAGAAACAGGTTCCAATATGTCTCGATCCGAAGATCTTTTCAACGATGCCCAAAGTGTGATCCCAGGCGGCGTAAACTCCCCGGTGCGCGCATTTAAAGGTGTTGAAGGTACTCCCATTTTCTTTGAACGCGGTGAAGGCGCCTATTTAGTAGATGCCGACGACAAGCGCTATATCGACTATGTCGCGTCATGGGGACCAATGATCTTGGGCCATGCCAACCCGGATGTAATCTCTGCCGTGAAAGCGCAACTAGACCACGGCTTGGGCTACGGTGCGCCAACTGAAATCGAAACCATCATGGCGAAAAAGGTTTGCGAACTTGTCCCTTCTATTGAAATGGTTCGTATGGTGAGTTCGGGAACCGAAGCAACCATGAGCGCTATTCGCTTGGCGCGTGGTTTTACCGGACGCGATAAAATCGTTAAGTTCGAAGGCTGTTATCACGGGCATGCTGACTCGCTACTCGTTAAAGCAGGCTCTGGCGCGCTAACGCTTGGCGTGCCTAATTCACCTGGAGTACCTGCGAGTGTCGCCGAGCATACAATCACCCTTACCTATAATGATGCAGACCAAGTTAAAGCACTGTTTGATGAAATGGGTGACCAGGTTGCTGCGATTATTGTCGAACCCGTTGCCGGGAATATGAACTGCATTCCTCCAGTACCTGGCTTTTTAGAAAGCTTACGAGAAGTCTGTGACAAACATGAAAGTGTCTTGATCTTTGATGAAGTCATGACTGGCTTCAGAACCGCTTTAGGCGGAGCCCAGTCTGTATACAATGTGAAGCCTGACCTAACTACTTTAGGAAAAGTAATTGGCGGTGGTTTACCGGTCGGCGCTTTCGGTGGCCGTACAGATATTATGCAAGCGATAGCGCCTACAGGCCCAGTCTACCAAGCCGGTACTTTATCGGGTAATCCGCTCGCCATGGCAGCCGGTCTAGCTATGCTGAATGCGATATCCGAGCCAGGTTTCTATGAAGCGCTAAGTCTGCAAACCACGAAACTGGTAGACGGCTTAAAAGCAGCTGCTAAAGAAGCCGGTGTGCCAATGACCTTTAACCAGGTGGGTGCAATGTTTGGTTTCTTCTTTACCGAAGCAGAGCAAGTTTCTCGCTTTGATCAAGTCATGGAATGTGACTTGCCTCGTTTCAAGGCTTTCTATCATGCGATGTTAGAAGAAGGTGTTTATCTTGCGCCGTCTGCGTTTGAAGCTGGCTTTGTTTCAAGCGCGCACAGCGATAAGGAAATTGAAGCAACAGTTGAAGCAGCACGAAAAGTGCTCAAGTCTCTTGCTTAGTTTTCTGTAAAACCTTCTAAAATAGTATTCAGAAATAACAGGCCTTTGTCCGTCGTACATAGGCCTTCTTCCTTCATCAAGCCCCTTGTCTTGAGTTCCGTTAACATAGGCTCTAAGACGCTGAGTTCCAGGCCCGTACGCTGAGATAGTAGTGAAGCTGGCACACCTTTCGTCAGACGTAGAACATTCATCATAAACTCGAAAGCTAAATCTTCTTGTGGAATAGCTTGTTCGCCCACTCTAATACTAGGCCCTGAACTGACATCAGAGCGCCTACTAGCAATTGCTTTTAAGTAATCGTTTGGGGTTCGAGTCTTACGGTAGCGATACATTCCCCTAAGCTGCTGAGCATCATCTAGCAAAGTGATTTTAGAGTGTGCACCGGCACCAATGCCAAGATAGTCACCAAACTGCCAGTAATTAAGATTGTGCTTAGCTTGAAAATCTGGTTTCGAGAATGCCGAGACTTCGTACTGCTGAAAACCCTTCTCGCCTAACAATTGCAGGCCATTATTTTGAATATCCCACATCAGTTCATCTTCAGGTAGAGCAGGCGGGTAGCGATAGAACTCGGTATTTTGTTCGATCGTCAATTGATACCAGGATAAGTGATTCGGCCCAAGCGATAATGCACTTTGGATATCATCCATGGCATCATCCAATGTTTGCCCGGGCAAACCATGCATCAAATCAATATTACAGTTAGTAATACCTCCCTCGTGTGCTTGTTCAATGGCCTTCATTGCTTCACTAGCAGAGTGAATGCGCCCAAGCTTTTCCAAATAGCGGTCTTTAAAACTCTGAACACCTAAAGATAGGCGGTTAATACCTGCTTGAGCATAAGCTTGAAATCGCTTCGCTTCAGTCGTACCTGGATTAGCCTCGAGTGTGATTTCGATATGCTCGGCAAAAGGCAATCGCTTATCTATGGCAGGTAGTAAGCGCTGATAAAACTCACCTGACATTAAACTCGGTGTACCGCCACCAAAAAAGATCGATTCAATTTTACGGCCCTGTGCAAATTCCCTATCAAAGTCCAAATCTTCAAGAAGCTTATTTAGATAGGCCTGTTCTGGAATTTCAGCACTGACATGGGAGTTGAAGTCGCAGTAAGGGCATTTGCGTACACACCAGGGAATGTGTACATAGAGACTTAGTGGAGGCAGTGTATTCAAGGCTCAGCCTAAGCCATTGACGCTTTGATTAGCTCAATTTTGTCGAGCAAAGCCTGGGTTGCCTGGCCACGGTGGCTAATTTTGTTTTTCTCTTCTTTCGTCAATTCTGCTGCGGTACATTGTTGATCAGATACCCAAAATACCGGGTCATAGCCAAAACCTTCACTGCCACTCTGAGTTTCAGTAATTCTACCAGGCCAACGGCCATGGCAAATTAAAGGTGTTGGATCTTCAGCATGCGACATATAAACCAGAACACAATGGAATTGCGCTGTTCTTTCTGCCTCGGGAACCCCCCCTAACTTTTTCAAAACCAGGTCGATGTTATCCTGGTCACTAGCTCCCTCACCTGCAAAACGAGCTGAATAAATACCGGGCTGTCCCTGTAAGGCGTCAATCGCGATACCCGAATCATCCGCCAAAGCGGGTAGGCCTGTCATTTTGGCTGCGCAACGCGCTTTAATAATGGCATTCTCAACAAAGCTGAGCCCCGTTTCTTCAGGCGGCTCAAAGTTATAATCTGATTGCGGGCTGACCTCAATATCATGATCAGCCAGCAGTAATTTAAACTCTCGAAGTTTTCCCTGGTTACCCGTAGCTAATACAATTTTCATCTCTGCCTGACCTGCTAATCGTTATAGAAGTTTTGCGTAAACCTCAGTTTTAGTGGCTGTGTTCCACCTTGCGGGTAAACCGTTACGTCAAAGGTCAACAAATCACCCTCGCGATATTGAAGCTGAGCCAGGTAGTAAATAGCATCGCCTTCTATAACTTGCTGGAAAGATAAAAACTGCGACTGGCGAATCTCATTGATCATCTCTGCCTGCACGGAACCACCCACTGCTTTTCGCTTTCCCTCCTTATCGACCTTAATAATACTGATATTAACCAAGCCTAAAGAACGACTTCTAACTAGTTGATACTGCCTTGCAACCTCTTCATCGAGGAAGGTCGAGGCAAAGGCAATATAGTGTACTTCATAATCGCTGCCATCAGGCCCTGGAAATACCTCTTTCTTCTCTGCATTCGCTGCAACAGAAAGAAAAGTCGTGAGCAAAAAAATTAAACTTGTTAAGGTTCGTATCATCGCTGAATTCATACGCTTGAGCCTATTGGATCAGAAAAAGTGAATTATTTACTAATGCGGTATACCGCAAATTCGGCAAATAGATTTGGCCACATGCGCGCAAAACTACTCTGTTCAAACTCTGCATCCACCACTTCGCGGTTCAGGATCTTGATACCTTTTTGAACACAAAGCGCTTCAAAGTCCTTAAAGGTGCAGAGGTGGATGTTCGGTGTGTTATACCAGGTATGCGGCAAAGTTTTCGACATCGGCATTTTGCCATTCCACAAAAGGTAATGGCGGCAACGCCAATAGCCAAAATTTGGAAAGGTAACAATTCCCTGATTTCCGAGACGCATCATTTCATCAAGCATCACATCCGGACGCCGGACTGCCTGTAGAGCTTGCGTCATAATCACCGTATCAAACTGCTGATCGGCAAATTGAGACAGGCCTCTTTTGTCCAGATCATGCTCTATAACATTAACTCCCTTCTCAATGCATCGGGTTATCTGCTCTGACGCAATCTCTAGCCCATATCCAAGGACCTTCTTTTCCTGCTGTAAGTGCGCCAGTAAAGTGCCATCACCACAACCTAAATCGAGCACACGGCTGCTTTCTTTCACCCAGGGTTCTATCAGTCTCAGGTCGGCACGCATTATTTTATCTCCTCAGCAATACGCTTCATATAAGCTGAGAAGATAGCCATATAGCGCTCCGTTGGAATTAAAAACGCATCATGTCCATATTCTGAGTCTACCTCTGCATAACAGACACGTTTACCTGCTTTAGTCATAGCTTCAACCAAACGCTCTGAACGCTCGGGAGAAAAGCGCCAGTCTGTACTAAAGGAAACAACAAAATAGCCACACTGGGCTTTGCCTAGTGCTTTCTCAAGAGAACCTTCTGTTTTTTCAGCCGGGTCAAAGTAATCCAAAGCCCGTGTCATTAATAAATAAGTATTGGCATCAAAGGTTTTTGAGAAGCGCTCACCTTGATAGTTTAGGTAGCTCTCGACTTCAAACTCAACATCATAGCCAAAGTTGAAGGCTTCTTCCTTTAGATCCCTACCAAACTTTTCACCCATTGAGGCGTCAGACAGATAGGTCACATGACCAATCATACGAGCGAGCATCAAGCCTTTCGACGGTATGGTATCTTGGCTGTAATAGTGACCTTGATGAAAATCGGGGTCAGAGGTAATCGCTTTACGAGAGATTTCATTAAAAGCAATATTTTGAGCAGTCAGCTTAGGTGTTGAGGCAATAACCACCGCATGTTTCAAACGCTCGGGATAATTGAGCGACCACGCCAAAGCCTGCATACCGCCTAGACTCCCACCGACCACCGCAGCCCAAACGTCAATGTCTAAACGGTCAGCCAAGCGAGCTTGACTTTCGACCCAATCGTCAACAGTAATAATAGGAAAGTCTGGGCCATAGAGCTCACCGGTTTCAGGGTTGATAGTGTTTGGCCCGGTACTACCACTGCAGCCACCCAGGTTATTCAGGCTCACCACAAAAAAGCGATTGGTATCTATTGGCTTATCTGGGCCTATACACGAGTCCCACCAGCCAGGCTTCTTATCAGATTCCGAATGAAAACCCGCGGCATGATGATCGCCGCTCAAGGCATGGCAGATCAATATTGCGTTAGTTCTGTTTTCGTTCAGCTCGCCGTAAGTTTCATAGACAAGCTCATATTGTTGCAGCGTCTTGCCACTGATCAGATTTAGCGCTTGGTCAAAATGTGCAACTTTCGGCTCAACGATACCTACAGAGTGCATCGCTTGCGCGTTAGAAGTGTTTGGTGAGGAACTGGCAGTTTCAGGCATGCGTTGGATTAGGGCTCTTTATGATGCGTATCAAGAAAAGCGGAGTGTAAACGGCCCTCTAGCGAATGGCAATATCCTGAATACTAATCACATTGCTTGGCGGCGGTGTACTCAGGCTCTGATGTATTTGCTCAACTTCGCTAATTTGCTGATGCGTTCTATCGATCAGTTCTTTCAATTTAGCCTGCTGAACCTTTTTGTCCTTACTCGAACTCGCTAAATTCCTTAAGTGGCTCACACGCTCTTCGAGCATGGTTTTTTGCTCATGAGTATATTGAATAAGCGGTAATAAAGCCTCTTCTGGCCACTGCTTGGCTTGTTTAATAATTTGCAGCTGGATCAGACGCATCTCTGCAGCAAAGGTATTAAAAAAGTGATTTATCAGCACCGATTGTTCCGTCATAAACATTTTAGGTCGTCGACAGAACTTCACCAACTTTGCTTTCAAAGCCTCTAGCGCTTTGCGCTGCTCACCAATTGTAAACTTTCTTGGTTTAAGGTACTTGGCATGAACGTCCGACTTGAAGCGCTTATAAATTGCATGAACCATTTTGTCGGCAATTTTTGCTTCACTCTCGACATTATCGAGTTCTTTATCCATCTTATCGAAAAATTTATTCATCGAGTGAACCAAGCCAACGGTGCTCCAACAATCTTGCATATCACGCTTGGTATGTTTGAGCACTTCTTTCAAGCGCTCTTCACTAACCAATTGCTGCAATACTTCTCCTTGCGACTCCATCAAACGTCGACTAGAGCGTAAAGTGATCAGTTTGCGGTGATAGATATCGTGCTCGGTGTGCGTTTCTTTGGCTAGATTCTGCAACATTTCGGGGCTTAGTACTTCTCTTTCTAGCCCTTCGTGACGCTCGTATAAGTTAGCCAAACGGTCATTCAAAACTGATTGCGAGCCATGCAGCATCTTTTGCAAATCTCGCAGAAGATCTTTGTAAATCGTTGACTCACGCTCGGCAATAATTCGCTTGGAAATTAGCTTCTCCAATTTAGGAAAAGCACTTTTTTGCAATAATGAATGGTCTTTTCTGATTTTAGCAATCAAACCCTGTTTTGCAGATAAAGGCAAAACATCTTCTGCATCCATATTCAGCTGCTTGGCTGTTAGGTGCCGAATTTGCTCAATCGAAGCACTAATATGCGGTTCACCCTGCAGGTCATCCCAGAGCACATCTATTTTATTCAGCACAGCAAAACGACCTGCACGGTGTTCAGACTCATGCACATCGATATACTGCTTCCAGATTGCCATGTCACTGGCTGTAACGCCCGTGTCAGCACTCAGCATAAAGATAACAGCCTGGGCATTAGGAATCATGCTAATGGTGAGTTCGGGCTCTGAGCCTAAGGCGTTTAAACCTGGCGTATCCAGGATACATAAACCTTTGCGTAAGATCGGGCTATCAAGGCTCAATAAAGCATGGCGCCACGCCGGTATTAAGACCTTATCTGAATTCTTGGCGCGTTCCAGCGAGCCTTCATCAAAGCCTAGTTCACGCGCCTGGGCAAAAGAAACCACTCGTGTTTCAGCGATTTGCCTGAGTGTTTCAGCCATCGACTCTTGATTACGAGGATCAATGGGAAAATAACGCCACTCATGGTCGCTCTTTTTTAATTCGCTAATGGTCTGGTTTTGTGATCGGGAGTCGATCGGTAATAGCTTGAGGTAGTTTTTTTTCTGGTGTTGATCGTAGAAAATTTCAGTCGGGCACATGGTCGTACGACCCGCCTGGGACGGTAACATTCTCTGGCCAAAGCTTGAGAATACCAAGGCGTTGATCAGTTCTGTTTTACCTCGGGAATATTCCCCAACCAGGGCTACCGTTAGTAACTCATCGTGTAAAAGCCCTAAACCACGCTGTAAGCGAGCATCGAGTTCGTTACTATACAAGCCAGCATCGACCAACCACTGTTTGTAGCGCTCAACGGAGCTACTCAGCTGCCGCTTCCAATCATGGAAGGCATCAACCTGTTGTGATAAGTCGTTTATAGACATGCAAAGTCACCACTTAACGTGCTTAAAAGCAATCATTCCAGGCGAGCCATTAAAAGCTTCCGCCTATTCCTTCACGATCATAGACCCTTATAGGTAATTTATCTGTGCGGGTATTGGCATTCCCTACACAAAGCTTAGCCCTTAAGACTATCTAAGCGTCAGATCATTCGCATTAAATGGCTCACGACCGTTTCGAGCACCTGAAGCGTAAGAAATGCAAATATTGGTGATAAATCCAAGCCGCCCATAGCTGGCAAGATCTTACGAAAGGGCTTCATCAAGGGCTCGGTAATCTGATTAATCAAGAGTAAGGCTGGGTGCCCGCTGCCGGGTGCAATCCAACTTGCAACGATCATGATAATTAGAGACCAAAAATAGATTTTTATTAAAAAGCTCGCAACCAATATGGCCGATAACAAAACAATATTAATCGGATTCGATATCGCATACCCCAACACCGCAACCTTGATACCAACAGCAACTGTCTGTACTAATATTGCTAGCACCAATGAAGCCAGATCGATGCCCGCTATACCTGGTATTAATCGTCTTAAAGTGATAAGCAAAGGGTTCGTCGCTTTAACAACAAACTGGGAAATGGGGTTATAGAAATCTGCTCGGGAGAGTTGCAAGATAAATCGCATCAAAACAATCATCACGTACAGTGATGACACGGTATCGATCACCAAATTAAAAATTTCTGCAAACATTCTATCCGTCCAAGAATAATAAATCGAAACCCGACAGGGCAGACAAGCTCTAAGGCTATAAAAACCAGGCCCGGTAAGTTTAAGCTATAAGTCGCCTCTAAGGCCAGCCGCTAAGCTACCGGATAATAAGTCCTTTTTAGCAAATTGCTAGTCCGAACTAGGCACCGCCCAAACATTTCTTAAGATAATCGATTATTTTATCCTCAGTAATCGGCTTTGGAATGAAGCTAAGGCCCTGCTCTGCAGCTTGCTCCTGGACTCGCTCCTGAAAATTCGCTGTTAATAAAGCGATTTTCGCGCTTGGGCACGCTTCTTGAAGTTCCGGCGATATCGTCAGGCCATCAACTCCCGGCATATTCATATCTAAAGTAATAAAATCAAACTGACCACTCTGACATAGCTTCAGTGCCTTTCGGGCATCTTCAGCTTCAGTCACACTCCAATCTGGATA
>NZ_LWGG01000451.1:0-678 GCF_001635365.1 Oleiphilus sp. HI0128
CAACACACTGCTCAGTATTCCTGCCTGGAGATAATCCACACTGCACATCATCATCTAATACAATTTTCGATGTCCCCGCCACAAGCGAATCCTGCAACATTTTGCAACCTGGAAAAATATAGCCACCAATATGCCGTCCATCTCCGTCAATCAAGTCGGCCGTCAAGGCACTACCGCTATCGATTACCATACAAGCGCCTTGATACAGATCGCGCACGGCTGATATTACCAGGCAGCGATCAACCCCCAACCTTTTCACCTCATCGTAAGCAAATTGCTGCCCGCTCATATCATCATGAGAAATCGCATAAATCTTAACATCCACCATACGCTGGAGCGCGTCAAGCAGACTATCTAGTACTTCAGACACCCTAACAGATGCTACCAGCACCCTATTAAATGACATGCCACCCAACTCTGCTGCCAGCAAAGCAGGATCAAGCGCCGACAACAACTCCTCTCCCGACCTTATGATTTTATTATTTTCAGCTAAACACCACTTGATCCGTGTGTTTCCGCAATCTAATAGAAGCATCAGCCTAACCTCACCGACACCTCACCTGCGTTAACCGCAGATAGTGCTCCATCAACCTCTAATAAGAGCGCGCCAGATAAGTCAACTCCTCGCGCAATACCAACTATTGCACCACTGTTGATTTCAACCACTTTACCCGCTAA
>NZ_LWGG01000452.1:0-418 GCF_001635365.1 Oleiphilus sp. HI0128
GCACGCGACTACCACCCTCATCTTACTTTGGGCTTTTATAAACAGTCGTACTCACTCAGCACCTTACAGCGCCACTTATCAGGCTATACACAGCCAGTCCTCCCAAGTCTAAGCGTACAAAGCCTATGCTACTGCACCTATCAGACCAAAGAAATCCAGGGAAACATCACAATAAGACACAAGCTCCCGCTTTCATAACGCAATAACACTCTCAGTTAACGCTGATAGCTCAAGAAAACCGATCTATCCCTAAGAATTATTCCTCCATTTTTACGGCGAAAATGCACAGTTATGCTATTTTTAAGGAGGGGCAAGCTTTAACGAAGCAATTATCGACGTCAGCACACTCCTGACACATATCAGTCAATTGCCTAGCCCCTAACCTCATTGAATAGCACTGGGCATATACTGACGTGGC
>NZ_LWGG01000453.1:0-613 GCF_001635365.1 Oleiphilus sp. HI0128
CTACCCGACGCCTCAATCGATAAAGGTCAGGTCAATGTACGGGCAATAGACTCATGGCTAAAGGGTGAGGGGAATGAGGCAGTCTTGGGGAGTAATCCAAGAGAGCCTGATAAACTCAATATATTCTCTGCCGCGCCTGTCTTCTTTCAGGGTAAGCAGAAAGGCTTTCTGTATATCGTGCTCGCTAGTCATGAGTCTGCCTCGATAGCCGAATCACTGCAAAGCAGCCATATCATTCGCATTGTCTTAGGAGCGATGTGCGCAATATCGCTATTCTTCGTTTTCTCAGCTTTGTTATCTTTCAAGCGAATTACTAGCCCACTGAGGAAGCTGGCTCAGGAAATTCGAACTTATCGTGAGGCTGAGCTAGGCACAAGTGATGCTTGGGAATTAAGGAGTAACAGTGATGAAATTGAAGTTTTATCGAGTTCCTTTTCGCTTATGCGCCAACGAATACAAAGCCAGTTTGATCAACTCGCTGAAAGTGATCGCTTAAGAAGGGAGTTAATATCTAATGTCTCTCACGACTTAAGAACGCCATTGGCAGCCATGCAGGGCTATTTGGAAACACTCATTATCAATCAGGTTCTGGAGCACCCTCTGCATAAGAGAA
>NZ_LWGG01000454.1:0-855 GCF_001635365.1 Oleiphilus sp. HI0128
CCTATTGTTCAAGTTTTATTTGCTCAATAGGGTAATTTAAGCGAGAATGGCGGCTTTTTTAGATCATCTTTCGGGAGAAATTTAATGCCGTCACGTCGTGAACTAGCAAATGCCATTCGTGCGTTAAGTATGGATGCAGTTCAAAAAGCAAAGTCTGGCCATCCTGGCGCGCCAATGGGAATGGCTGATATTGCTGAAGTGTTATGGAACGGCCACTTACAGCATACCCCTCAGAACCCGTCTTGGCCAAATCGCGATCGATTTATATTGTCCAACGGCCACGGTTCAATGCTTATCTATTCTTTGCTGCACTTAAGCGGTTATGATCTGGGTATTGAAGATCTTAAAAACTTCCGACAGCTACATTCTAAAACGCCAGGTCACCCTGAATACGGATACACACCCGGAGTTGAAACTACCACTGGCCCTCTTGGTCAAGGTATTTCTAATGCGGTGGGTATGGCGATAGCCGAAAAGTCACTTGCTGCGCAATTTAACCGTGAAGGTCATAATATCGTTGATCATTACACCTATACATTTGCTGGTGATGGCTGTTTGATGGAAGGTATTTCCCACGAAGTGTGTTCTTTAGCAGGTACGCTTGGCTTGGGTAAATTGGTACTTTTTTATGATGATAACGGCATTTCAATAGACGGTGAAGTCGAAGGTTGGTTCTCTGACGATACACCTAAGCGCTTCGAGTCTTATAACTGGCAAGTTATTCCTAATGTAGATGGTCATGATGCTGATGCCATCGAGGCGGCCATTAAAGAAGCTAAAAGTAATACTACTCAGCCAACTATTATTTGCTGTAAAACAGTAATAGGTTTTGGTTCGCCAAATAAAGAAGGTAAA
>NZ_LWGG01000455.1:0-393 GCF_001635365.1 Oleiphilus sp. HI0128
CTCTGGCGTTATAAAGCGCTCTGCATTTTTTAGCGTTTGACGCCTTATATATGCATCGGGCGCTTTATCTGACTGAGCTTTTGAAATCTCGATAAAGTAACCATGAACTCTATTGTAACCAACCTTCAAGGTCGAAAGCCCGGTTGCCTCCCGCTCCTGAGTCTCTAGATCGATTAAAAATTGACCGGCATTTTCACTGATATTGCGTAAGTCATCTAGCTCTGCGTCAAAACCATCTTTTATCACGCCGCCATCTCTAATAACGACGGGAGGGTTATCGATAATTGCTCGCTCTAATAACTCAGCTAAAGAGGGGTGTTCGGATATATCTTTAGCTACTTCACCAAGACTTGGGCAATCAACTGACCTTAAATCTGCCTGTATGGCGGGTAG
>NZ_LWGG01000456.1:0-472 GCF_001635365.1 Oleiphilus sp. HI0128
ACACAATTTTGTCACTAGACCACACAATGTTGACGTTAACGTCAACGTAAGTATATCATGATAGCTAAAGTAAATTGGCCAAAAAGGGTTGATAGAATGAGCCAACAATTCAGCATTAGCGAACTGTCTCGCGAGTTCGATGTCACCACCAGAACCATACGCTTTTATGAAGCAGAGGGACTTCTGCACCCTACCCGAAAGGGACAAACGCGAATTTATTCAGATGCCGACAGAGTCACACTAAAACTGATTATTCGAGGCAAACGCCTTGGTTTATCGCTTGCCGAGTCAAAAGAACTCATTCAGTTGTACGACCCAAGTGGTGCAAACCAAGTTCAATTACGACGCCTGCTCGATAAAATTAATGAGCGCAGACAAGTCTTAAAGCAACAGGTTGAAGATATTCGTGTTATGCAGCTCGAACTTGATGAAGCCGAGTCTCGGTGCATAGACGCGATAAATAAACAAAAGA
>NZ_LWGG01000457.1:0-386 GCF_001635365.1 Oleiphilus sp. HI0128
CCCTGGGAAACTTTCTGGATCCTATTTTATGGTTTTGCGACTTATGGAAACTCTGGCTACCTCAGAGAACAGGTATGCTTATATATGTGCCCTTATGCACGCTTCCAAAGCGCCATGTTCGATAAGGACACTCTGATTGTCTCCTACGACGATGACCGTGGCGAGCCAAGAGTTAAGGGTAAAAAAAGAAAGGAAATGGCCGACCAGGCAGGTGACTGTGTTGACTGCTCTTTATGTGTGCAGGTCTGCCCTACTGGCATCGATATTCGCGAAGGCTTACAGTATGAGTGCATTGGCTGCGCAGCTTGTGTGGATGTATGTGACCAGGTAATGGAAAAAGTCTCGAAACCTCAAGGTTTGATTCGCTACACCACTGAACATTCCTT
>NZ_LWGG01000458.1:0-294 GCF_001635365.1 Oleiphilus sp. HI0128
CCAGGCTCTATATCGCGCACAAGCTCAAAGCCTAGGGCAGCAAGCGCTACGCTTTCGGAAGAAATCATATATTCGGTGCCCTGCTCCGTCTCACGCTTGCCATAGCAAACCGGACGAATACCGTAAGGGTCACGAAAAGCCAACACGCCGTAGCCAGTGATCATGGCAATGACTGCATAGGCGCCTCGGCACCGCTTATGAACTTCTTTAACCGCGTTAAAGATTTCTACTTGCGTAGGTACCAGCTTTCCTTGCTCCTGAAGCTCGTGAGCAAAGACATTCAATAGTACTTCT
>NZ_LWGG01000459.1:0-836 GCF_001635365.1 Oleiphilus sp. HI0128
TTCTCTAGCTGGTGCTGGAGCTGGGGGTCTAGACTGGTATATATCTTTAGCCCTTCAGTGCGTAGGTCGTCTTCATGGTAATCTTTTCCCAGCTGACGCTTTACCATGTCCATAAATGCCGGGTAGGGATTAGTCTGTAGAGTCGGCTTATCGATAACGTTTAATGTGTGAGTGATCGCCTCTTGATAGCGTTGATCGTCAAGGAGGTTCTCCTTGTTCAGAAGAGACAAAACCAGGTTGCGTCGTTTTAGTGCTCGTTCAGGAAAACGGCGAGGATTATAATAGGACGGGCCTTTGATCATGGCGACAAGTAGAGCGTGTTCGGAGATAGAGCAGGCACGTAAATCCTTGCCAAAGTAGTAGAGGCTGGCTGCTGCAAACCCGTGGATAGCGAGTGAGCCAGATTGACCGAGAAAGACATCATTCATGTAAGTTTCTAGGATGGACTGCTTGTCATAATGGGCTTCCAGCATCAGAGACATCAGTGCTTCATTTACCTTTCGGCTAAGTGATCGCTCTCGACTGAGATAAAAATTCTTGACCAATTGTTGGGTAAGCGTGCTGCCACCTTGAACAACTCTGCCCGCTTTCAGGTTTGCCCATGCAGCACGCGCTATGGATAGCGGTGAAATGCCTAAATGATGTTTAAAGTCACGATCTTCAGTGACAAGAAGGCTGGCAATGAGTTGGTCGGGTATGTCTTCGTAGGGTAGTAGGATTCTTTCTTCTTTAGTGCGGGGATAAATGCCGCCCACTTTTAAAGGCTCTAGTGTATAGAGCGCTTGATGACTACCCAGGCCTTGCAGCTGGGTGACGATATCGTTTTCTATATGAAA
>NZ_LWGG01000460.1:0-1740 GCF_001635365.1 Oleiphilus sp. HI0128
AAGGTCGGTGGCGAGATTGCCAAAGCCAACGAGAGGATGAAAGTGCTTGGCTTCGCCAAAGACCTTATCGAGGAACAAGGCCAATAAGAGGCAAATTGAAAAGTACATGTGTTATTTCCTTGTTATATTTATTGGCAGGCAACGAGAACTAGCAGGGTGATGCATTCGAGTATCTCGATCATGGCGCCGGCTGTATCACCTGTGCACCCTTTAAGCCGCTTCATCATGCGAGAGCGCAAGTAGTAGAAACTTAAGCAGCTTACGAATAGCAGGGGGATGATGACTGCCCAGCCTAGAAAGTAGCAGGAAGCGAGCATGAGGATGATAGAACCAAGCCAAACTTGGTGATCTTGCTTGTGCTCGGCAATTGCACTTCCTAAACCGCTTTTTCGTGCATAGGGTGTGGTAACAAATAGCAGGCTGGCGCTGATGCGAGCAAATACCAGGGGCCAGATAAGCAGCCAAATATCCTGATTGATGATTAGCTCAATAGTTAAGAGCTTCAAAAGCATTAATAAAACAGTCGCTGCAATAGCAATTGGGCCAGATGTTGGATCTTTCAGAAGTCGCAGAGTTCTTTCTTTTGAGCCAAGCCCACCCATCCAGGCATCAGCACTGTCGGCAAAACCGTCGAGATGTAGAGCGCCGGTAAGCACTACCCATAGCGTTAAGATTAGAGCCGCACTTAGAAGTGTTGGAAAAACAAAGCTCAAAAGTAATGATGCTGAGCACAAGATTATACCCAGCAATAGACCAACAAGTGGATACCAGCTGAGTGATGCGCCTATCTCTTTCTCAGTCGGAGCAGATTGCTGGCCAACAGGGATTGCACTCAAGAATTGAAGGGCAATGATCGCCGCTTTAATTTGATTAGCAGCGGGTGTTTCTCGTTGGCTCACAAAAAATGCTCCGTGTGTAGCAGGCGATTATGGCAGCTCAAATTACTGACTGACGCCAGCCTGATCAAAGGTTGCCATTTGGGCATGAAGCAGACAGGCAGACTGTAAGAGGGGCGCAGCGACGGCGGCACCACTAGCTTCGCCCAGCCGCATACCTAGACTCAGCAAGGGTTCGGCTTCAAGTGTTTGCAATAGGTGTTTATGACCGGCTTCTTCTGAACAGTGAGAGAAAAACAACCAGGGACGAATAGAGGGGTTAATTCGCGTTGCTACTAAGGCTGCTGCCGAGCTGATAAAACCGTCTACCAAAACGCTAATACCCAGTTGAGCGCAGCGAATATAGGCGCCAACCAGTCCGGCAATTTCAAAGCCGCCAAGCTTGGCCAATAGTTCGCTTGCTGTCGTATCACTGGTTTTGTGAAGGTCTAAGCCTTGTTGTACAGCCTTGAGCTTTCGCTGGATACCTTCGTCATCAATACCCGTTCCTCTTCCGATGAGCTGCTCCACAGGTAAGTCAGTCAAGCCTGCTGTTAAAGCGGAAGCGCTGGTGGTATTACCTATGCCCATCTCACCACCAATAAACAGCTCGATACCCAACTCTTTTGCTTGTGATGCTGATTGAGCCCCGGCTTCTAGTGCTTGGCTTAGTTGTTCCTCGCTCATCGCGCTTTGCTGGCAGAAGTTCGCGGTGCCGGCAGTAATACGCTGGTCAGTCACGCTATCTAAGGGAGCGAGTTCATTGACTGTGCCTAGGTTAATTACGCCGAAATCAGCATTCAATTGGCGAGCTAATACGGTAATCGCGGCACCGCCAGCGGCAAAGTTTTTTACCATCTCACCT
>NZ_LWGG01000461.1:0-406 GCF_001635365.1 Oleiphilus sp. HI0128
TTATTGCTGTTGGCGGTTATGGCCGAGGCGAGCTGCAACCACATTCAGACATTGACTTACTTATCCTGGTAAGGAATGAAATTGATGATCAGCTGGGCACCAAACTGTCTGACTTTATCACACTATTATGGGACCTGAAACTAGACATCGGCCATAGCGTTAGAACGATTGATGAATGCATTGAAGCCGCTAAAAGCGATGTCACCATTGCGACCAACCTATTGGAAACGCGCACTATCGATGGTGACCCTGAACTGCTGAGCATTATTTCAGACAAGGTCTACTCCGACGCAGTTTATACCTCTAAAGCCTACTTTCTAGCTAAACGCGAAGAACAAAGTGCACGCCACCTGAAATATAGCGGCACCGAATACAACCTCGAACCAAATCTGAAATCTTCCCCTGG
>NZ_LWGG01000462.1:0-753 GCF_001635365.1 Oleiphilus sp. HI0128
TGGTGCGGTAATTCACTTACCACAATATCGCCGTTTTCCTTGTGGTAAATTCCACGCATACGAATCGAGCCTCTGCCCGTTTCGTAGATATTCAATAACTCAGTACGAGGCGTCACGATCTCGGCACCAGTAGGATAATCCGGCCCCAGAACATTCTCAGCAAGCTGCTCATTGCTGACACTGCTGTCATCAAGTAAGCGAATACAAGCACTCGCCACTTCCCTAAGGTTATGTGGTGGAATATCAGTTGCCATACCCACGGCAATACCCGTGGTACCGTTTAATAGCAAATTAGGTAAGCGTGCTGGCAGAGTTTTAGGTTCATCCATGGTGCCATCAAAGTTTGGCGCCCACTCTACGGTGCCCTGACCTAACTCAGCTAAAAGTGTATCTGCGTAAGGAGCCAGCCTTGACTCGGTATATCGCATCGCAGCAAAAGACTTCGGGTCATCCGGAGAACCCCAGTTTCCTTGTCCGTCAATAAGGGGGTAGCGATAACTGAAGGGCTGCGCCATCAAGACCATTGCCTCGTAACAAGCACTGTCTCCATGAGGGTGAAACTTACCCAAGACATCACCCACCGTACGAGCAGACTTTTTGTACTTGGCTGTCGCCTTCAAGCCCAATTCGGACATAGCGTAAACGATTCTACGCTGGACAGGCTTCAAGCCGTCCCCAACATGTGGCAATGCACGATCAAGAATGACGTACATTGAGTAGTCTAAATAAGCTTTCTCGGTGTATTCACGAAGC
>NZ_LWGG01000463.1:0-345 GCF_001635365.1 Oleiphilus sp. HI0128
AATACAAGCACTCGCCACTTCCCTAAGGTTATGTGGTGGAATATCAGTTGCCATACCCACGGCAATACCCGTGGTACCGTTTAATAGCAAATTAGGTAAGCGTGCTGGCAGAGTTTTAGGTTCATCCATGGTGCCATCAAAGTTTGGCGCCCACTCTACGGTGCCCTGACCTAACTCAGCTAAAAGTGTATCTGCGTAAGGAGCCAGCCTTGACTCGGTATATCGCATCGCAGCAAAAGACTTCGGGTCATCCGGAGAACCCCAGTTTCCTTGTCCGTCAATAAGGGGGTAGCGATAACTGAAGGGCTGCGCCATCAAGACCATTGCCTCGTAACAAGCACTGTC
>NZ_LWGG01000464.1:0-651 GCF_001635365.1 Oleiphilus sp. HI0128
GTGTTTCCTATGGTTCAGGTATTTCTTTGATTGGCGCAGCACACGACCCTAGAATAAAAGCCGTTTCAGCAATGAGTGCTTGGGGCAGCTTGGCAGATTCGTTATATGGAAACCAAACACCTCGCTTGGTCTGGGGTGAGCTACTAACACTAAGTGGCAACTTACTCGGAAATCTGGACCCAATTGTCGAGCAGCACTGGTCAAATATCAAAAATCAGAACTTAAGTGAGATTCCTGCTGTTATGGAGTGGGCGGGTGTTCGCTCTCCATCCAATTATGTTGATGAGCTTAATACCAATGGTACGGCAGTTTATATCGCCAAAGCTTATGGTGATAATTTGTTCCAACCTAACTCATTAATGAGTATGTTTGAACAGCTTACCGGGCCAAAACATATTGATTTGGTTTCAGGTACTCATGCTTCAGCAGACTTACTTCCTCCAGTCATCGGTGCGGAAGCCTTACCTTGGACAAGTACCTATCAATGGTTTGATCATCACTTAAAGGGTGATAACACGCCGATAGCAAGCGCTAAACCCATTACAATGAAAGTGAAGTTTGAAGATCAGTACGATAGCTTTGACCACTTCCCTATAGAAGATTCCAGTACAGAAACCTTTTACTTACACCCTCGCTCAGCCTTCGATGATG
>NZ_LWGG01000465.1:0-579 GCF_001635365.1 Oleiphilus sp. HI0128
AAGCTTGCGGTATTCGGAAACCGTTTGCATAGCGAACATAGATATTCTGACTATCATCAAGACGGAAACTAAAACTCAGTTTAGGACTTAAGTGATTGAATGAAGGGTCATTATCGCTCGATGCCCGCGCATAACTCGACGATGCATATTGCCCGTCAGATAGATTATTCGTGTAATCAAAACGGCTGGAGTCGTAGCGAAGGCCGGCTTCTACTGTTAAGTGATCAGTAACACTAAATGCAGCACTGGTATAGGGTGACACGGCGAAGTAATTCACGTCGTAGTCATAAATAGAGCCCTCAGCGACACTACTTCCCCAGCCACTGGGCACATAGTCAAAGGTTTGCTCATAGCTTCGACTAGACTTGGTATATTCAAGGTCGGCTCCAAAAGTCCAGCGGAGGCTATCTAGGCTATAGTCGGCTTTGAACATGAGGCCAAGCGTTTTTTGCTGGCTATCATTCTCAGGAAGGTTTCCCTGCCAAGTTGCTACATACTGGTTCCGGTTTGTTCTCAAGTACGCAATGGTACTCAGTTCAATCTCGTCATTAAGTAAGTGCGTCCATTCTGTACTCAAAC
>NZ_LWGG01000466.1:0-917 GCF_001635365.1 Oleiphilus sp. HI0128
ATACGCAGGCTCTGGAAAAAGCTTTTTTGGAGTGAATACTCAGCTAAAGTCTTAGGGTGTTATCTTTCCTCTGTGCAGCGAAGCGCTCTGTGAACTCGATGGTTCAATGTGTAGGCAGAGCCTTAACCTTGCTCGCCAAATAACTATTCACTTCGCTACTTAAGGTATGCTGAGCCAAAAACCGGGCTGCAAAGCCATTGATATCATCAATTTCAGTGCGTTTACCCGCGCGAATATCTTGTAGCATAGAGGAGATATTTGTGCTGGTTTTTTGCATCACATCGAAAACCAGCGTTTCGATTTCATCACCGGAAAGAGGGTAGCTTGCTGTGTTTAGCAGCTCGCTAAGTTCTAGCTTCAGTATTGGCCAACCTTCAATAAAACGTCGTGATGTCCGTACTTGGCCATTCGGGCAATTTAGTAGCGCTGTATAGGGATTAATAGCGCAATTGATCACGAGCTTGTGCCACAAAGCCTGCCATATGTCCTTTTCGTATTGGAGTGTTAGCGTCTTGTCTAATGCGGGTGGCTGAAGGTACTTAAGTAGCGCTCGGGCAGCATCGTTAGATTCTGCAGCTTTGTTTAAGGGGCCGACGCGCGTAAGGCCGGAGCCTGCATGGACAATTTGATTTGAAGAAACCCGATTAGCGCCTTCAGTCGTGACGGCGGCGAAAATAGGGTTATCAGGAAAGGCNTCTAGAATGTCGTATTGGCTACCCAGGCCATTTTGGAATAACACTAATAGGGTTTTATCTGTGATGGCTTCACCAAGCTTTTTAAGGCCGGGAAGGGCATCGAAGCTTTTGGTGCACACAAGTAGGCAATCGATTGTTTGCGGTGTTTGTTCTAGCCTAAAGCTTAGTTGGGTATTTTCTGGAATGTGAGCCAGGAAGGGGCTGCTAATAGAGAAGGAAAGT
>NZ_LWGG01000467.1:0-576 GCF_001635365.1 Oleiphilus sp. HI0128
GTGGTACTACAGTCGAAGATGCTGACGGTGATGGTATTGTCGATCAGGAAGATGCGTTTGTTGATGATGCGACAGAGCAGTTTGATACCGATGGCGATGGTATCGGTGATAACGCCGATGCTTGTCCATATACAGCTGATACCACATGCGATGGCTCGGGTGTTCCTAATATGTCTGGTGAGTACCTACTTGCCTGGAGTGTTGACGGAACTAACCCAGATAACGAGATGCTAAATGACTCTGGTGATCAATGTGTTGCGGAAGATGAGTTATCAGGTTTTGCTTTGGTTCGAGTACAGCAGGAAGGAAACCAGGTTATTCTCAATGGAGGTGACGGCGAAGACGGCTGGATGTCGATTGGTACGATCGATACTAATGGCGATTTCTCTGTAGAAGAGCTTAATAACGAACCGGGTCGAAGCTTTGTACTATCAGGTAACTATGATGGTACGGGTATAGCTGGTGGGAGTTTTACGGATTCAGAGCAAAATGAAAGTGAAACCTTAACCTGTTCTTCTAACGGCACTTATACAGGCTCGGCACCCGTTGCCATTACCGAAAGCGATATTGATTCTA
>NZ_LWGG01000468.1:0-375 GCF_001635365.1 Oleiphilus sp. HI0128
AGCCATGAAACAAAGACTAAATGACTACCTTGTAGTAGACCCGCTCTGTTCAAGAGATAATTGGAATTGAAGTCTAGCTAGCTAAGCGCTGCTTAACGATCTGGCTTACCTTACCGACGTCAGCTCGACCTTGAAGCTGAGGCTTAAGCACCGCCATCACCTTGCCCATATCCCGAACTGATTCTGCTCCAGAGCTCGCCACTGCCTCGGCGACCAAAGCATCAATTTCCTCGGCAGTCAGTGCCGCGGGTAGAAACGTCTCAATCACAGCGATTTCGCCAGCTTCTACATCCGCAAGATCTTGGCGGCTTGCTGCTTCGTACTGACTAATTGAATCTCGACGCTGTTTAAGCATTTTATCTAGCACAGCAAGCA
>NZ_LWGG01000469.1:0-602 GCF_001635365.1 Oleiphilus sp. HI0128
CACTGTTGAGCGCCATATTCTGAGGCTTAAAAGGCGCCACTTTATGGCCGCGCCTCACCAAACAACGACACAAAGCAGCCACTAAGGTACTTTTACCCGCATCTGAAGTGGTGCCTTGTATCATCAGTGTGGTCATATCTTAACCTTTACTCAATTAGTCGTTCACAACTATCGACGAGCTCAGCGTATCAAGGTCAATCCTCTCAATACCACCTGTGTACTCAGCAGCACGGTCACCCGAAGCATAACGCCCCACTCCTGTTATGAATAAATCTCCTGCAAAAAGGTCTATTTCAATTGGGTTCTTAACGGTTAGCTCTAAGCCATCTAGTTCACCAGTACCAATTGACACTTCTGCGTCAGTCAGTGTATCAATTGCGATTAGGTAGGCTTGAGTCGGCGCATACGAGCTATCAAGTCCCTGAGTGACAACATACAATACGTCTTCATGGATCAATGCAGCAGAAGCATTCGGGAGGCCGTCTTCATCATAATGACTGATATCAATACTATCTAATACGAAATCATCTGACGAGCTATCAGTAACGCTTGGATCGATGACAAGAATTGACCCTTCTCCCCAGCGAATAACATAGGCTTTA
>NZ_LWGG01000470.1:0-10978 GCF_001635365.1 Oleiphilus sp. HI0128
CGAAATTCTGAGGTTTGAATGAAGAAGTTTCTAATACTGATATTAACTGCATTTGTATCGGCAGCAGTAAATGCCGAGCTTGTAATCGAAATAGAGGTGGGCTCGGCAAGTGCTCAGCCTATTGCGATCGTTCCGTTTGCAAATAAAAATGCATCGCCATTGCCTGAGGATGTATCCAAAATTATTGCAAACAATCTTCAACGAAGTGGTGATTTTGATACCTTGCCGACCTCGCGTATGCTCGGCTTACCTGAACGCTTCGACCAGGTGCACTTCAGAGACTGGCGTAGGCTAGGGCAGAGTTATATTGTTGTTGGGAGTGTCACGCATCAAAATGGTTCTAAGCAGGTAATAGTAGACTATGAACTTGTTGATATCTTTACTCAAAAATCTCTCATTAGCGAGCGAGTAAAAGCAAGCCCTACAAGCCTTAGAAAAACAGCGCATTATATTAGTGACCGTGTGTATCAGCAGATTACGGGTGTCCAAGGCGTGTTTTCTACCAAGATCGCATATATAACCGTTAAAGAGTTAACCAACAAGCAGCGTCAGTACCGCCTAAATGTTGCAGATGCTGATGGGAAAGGGGCTTATACACTGTTTACTAGTCGCGAGCCTATGTTGTCTCCTTCATGGTCTAATGATGGGCAGCACCTGACTTACGTGTCTTATGACTCTGGTCGCCCAGCAATTTACATTCAGCATGTGATTTCAGGAAATCAAAGAAAGGTGACCTCGTTTAAAGGCTTGAATGACTCGCCTATGTGGTCGCCAGATGATTCCTCTCTGGTAATGACCTTGTCGAAAGATGGCAACGCCGAGTTATATAGTTATGACTTGGCTCGTGATCGCACTGAGCGATTAACATTCGACTCAGGTATTGATACCGAGGCAAGCTGGTCACAGGACGGTAAAAGTGTCGTATTTACAAGTGACAGGGGCGGGAGCCCACAGGTTTATCGTATGTCTCTGAGAGATCGTATTCCGGAGCGCTTGAGCTTTGTTGGGAAGTATAATACCAGGCCTCGCTACAGCCGCGACGGTAATAGTATTTTTTACGTCCACAAAAGTACCGAGCCGGGTGATCAAGGTTTTCATATTGCAGAAATAGATATCGAGACGGGGGATCAAAGAATTCTCACCTCAACATCGCTGGATGAGTCGCCAAGTGTTTCACCAAATGGGCGTATGATTATATATTCGACCTTGCGCGGTGGTAGCAAAGTTTTAGCGGTGGTATCGGTTGATGGTGGTGCGAAATATTTTTTACCATCTAATAAGGGCGATGTGCTGGAGCCTGCCTGGTCACCTTTTTTGTAGATTATTAATTATTGGATATAAACCGGTAAAAATAAAAGCTTTTCGCTAAAACCCGCTTGTGTTTTATAGTGCATCCGGTAAGCTTTGTATGATAATAAGTCAAATGATTTTAGTGTGAAAAGCGTACGATTTGACAAAGAATACTTGAATCCCCACCAAAAAAATGAAGGTAAGATGATGAAATTAAATTCGATCAAGCTGTTCCTGGCGCTTATTTTTTCGATTTTAGTACTAACTGGTTGTGAAAGCTTAAGTACTGAAGATGAGTTCACTGCAGACGAAGTTCCAGCTGCACAAGACGAAAACCAATCTGAAGACAGTGCTTCAACCGGCGGTACAGTTTCAGGTGCACCAGACGCTGATCAAATTAGTGTTGAAGAGCAGGCTGCTCAAAGAGCTAAAGAAGCTGCTATGGCCGAGCAAGCCGCTTTGCGTGAAATGAGAACTTTTTACTTTGAGTTTGACCAGTCAACTGTTAAGTCTGAGTCACGTCCTGCATTGGCAGCTCACGCGGCTTACTTATCTGCTAACCCATCGTCAAAAGTTGTGATTGAAGGTCACTGTGATGAGCGTGGCACTAAGGGTTACAACGTTGCATTAGGTGAGCGTCGTGGTAACTCGATTGCTAAATTCCTAATTGTAAATGGTGTTTCTAAAGCTCAAATTGAAGTAGTTAGCTACGGTGAAGAACGTCCTGCAAATGCTGGCCATAACGAAGCAGCATGGGCTCAAAACCGAAGAGCTTATATTGAGTATCAATAATCATTATGATGATTGATAAGACTCTCGCGCGGAGCTGTTTTTCAGCTCCGGCGCTATTACCAGTTACCCTCCTGTCCTTTCTTGTTATTTCTGCTCCTCTTTCTGCGCGAACACTAATTTTTCAGTCAGAACAAAACAATTCTGCGCCCGAAGCGTCAGCGCCTGCTGAACAAACAGCGTTGCCTTCGGCTCGGCCTGTTAGTGCGCCTGTCGCACTGCCGGTTCAAAGCTCTGCAAATAGTGAATTGTTTTTTATGATCGAGGAATTGCAGCAGCAGCTTAAGGCTCTTAGAGGTGTTGTAGAAGAGCAAGCTAATGAGATACGTCACTTAAAGCGAAATGCGAAGGCTAGATATCTTGACCTGGACTCAAGAGTGTTGGCTTTGTCCAAGCAAGCCAAGTCAAGTGGGTCGAGTTCTACTGTTTCCAATACATCCTCAGTCGTTTCGCCTAGCCTAAGTGTGAATGGAGAGTCAGAAGGTACGAAAGCAAGTGTTGTTACTGATGTCGCTGTCGAGCCCAAAAAAGCCAGTTCGGCTGAAGCAAAGCAGGCATATCAAGAGGCTTATGGGCTTATCAAAGACAAAAAGTTTGACGAGGCGGTTACAAGTTTCTACACGTTTATCGAGAAATACCCAGATGGGCCTTTAACAGGTAATGCCTATTATTGGTTGGGAGAGATTTACTTAGTCTTACCTCAGCTAGAGCAGGCTAGACAAGCTTTCTCTATCGTTGTGCAGGCATACCCTGGTCACAGTAAGGTTGCTGACTCTCTATTTAAGCTTGGTGTGGCATATGATCGCTTACAGAACCCGACTGAGTCTCAAAGATACTTAAGTGAGGTTCAAAAGCAATTTCCTGATAGTACCGCTGCCAAACTAGCAAAAAGTTATAAGATCAATCGCTAAGCGACTGAATTTTATAGATTTTTCGTATAATTTTATAAAACTGTAAAACTAATGTAATTTTTTTGAAATTGCGCTTGTTATTTTCTTAAAAATCATTACTATATGCGCCTCATCGGGTCGTTAGCTCAGTTGGTAGAGCAGTTGGCTTTTAACCAATTGGTCGCAGGTTCGAATCCTGCACGACCCACCATTTTTCTCCGCTGTTCTAATGTAGAGAAGTTGGTGGCAACAGAGCCGATCGATGAGCATAAAATGTTGAAAAACATTGTCTAAACTTGATGTTACTAGCATCGCTAGTTCACAAGATTCCAGCGGGTCGTTAGCTCAGTTGGTAGAGCAGTTGGCTTTTAACCAATTGGTCGCAGGTTCGAATCCTGCACGACCCACCATTCCCTTCGAAAGTCCGCTGTCCCAATATTTCCAGCTAATTCATTAGTTTTAACATATAGTCATTTGTTAGTCTGCGCTCGCTGCTTCGATCTGCTTGCGTTGGTACTCAATCAATTATAGATTTTACTGTCACAAGGATTATACTATGGCACCCAAATTTTAGGTGCAGCTTCACATTAGTGTATTGTGTGTTTGAGTGGCTTCTAGTTAGTAAGAAAAATAGATTCGAACTTTAGATATATCTTTAGATAGGAACGACATGGCAAGTATTGAAGATCGCGTTTTGGTTCAAGAGCATTTAGCGCATGAGCATCTCTCGGCTAGAGAATTAGATCAGGCCAAGGTTGCAGATTACAAAGAGAAGATTAAATCGCTACTTAAAGAAAAGAACGCCGTTATCGTTGCGCATTACTATACAGATCCTATTGTACAGGCATTGGCTGAAGAGACTGGGGGATGCATTTCAGACTCTCTAGAGATGGCGAGGTTTGGTAAGGAACACTCAGCTGAGACTCTGTTGGTTGCTGGTGTGCGCTTTATGGGCGAAACGGCAAAGATACTCAGCCCGGAAAAAACTGTACTAATGCCAACGCTCGAAGCGACTTGCTCACTAGATATTGGCTGCCCGATTGAACAGTTTGAAGAATTTTGTGACCAGCACCCTGATCGAACTGTCGTTGTTTACGCTAACACGTCCGCCGCTGTTAAAGCCCGTGCAGATTGGGTAGTCACCTCAAGCATGGCCTTAGAGCTTGTAAGTTATCTTGATAAACGTGGTGAAAAGATACTGTGGGGGCCTGATCAGCATTTAGGTAACTACATAGAGAAGCAAACAGGGGCTGACATGGTAATGTGGCAGGGTTCTTGTATTGTTCATGAGGAGTTTAAGGGGCAGGGTATAAAGGACCTTATGAAGGTTTACCCTGATGCCGCGGTACTTGTGCATCCGGAATCTCCGCAAAGTATGGTTGAACTTGCTGATGCGGTCGGTTCAACGACTCAGCTTATCAAAGCGTCGCAAGAGTTGCCGAATCAAGAATTTATCGTCGCTACAGATAACGGTATCTTCTATAAAATGCAGCAGTTGTCGCCTGAGAAAGTCTTTATCGAAGCGCCCACTGCCGGTTCTGGAGCGACCTGCCGATCCTGTGCACATTGCCCGTGGATGGCAATGAACGACCTGGAAAATATGTACTTGGCATTAAGTGAGGGGAGTGGCGAAGTAGAGGTCGACTCCGAATTAAGAGCTGGTGCACTTAAGTCCCTTCAGAGAATGCTAGACTTCTCAGCTACGTTGTAAATAACTTTGGCTTTCCATTCACCCTGTTTGCGCGTTTAAAACAGCGGGTTTTCTTTGATGGCATAGAAGAGGTCCAGTCTTGACTGGATCTTAAGTTCATCAAGCTCACTTGTGGTTTTTTTCAAGGCAAGGCTAAGCTGCTCGATAGCTTGATTCATTCTAGCGGTAAGGTAGAAATATTCTGCTCGTGCTTGGTGCAAATGCGCGATATCACCAGCGAGCCCCGCTACCTCAGCAAGTAAGTACCAAATCTCGGGGTCTTCAGGGTAACGTAGGCTCATTTTAGTGAGTAGATGATTCGATTCCTTAATTTTGTTTGCATCAAGATACGCTTTTGCCAGCGCTCGAGATAAAGAGTAGTTGTGAGGGTTCCTGCTTAATTGTTGCTCAAGGGTGCTGATTGCATCGGTGTGGCGGCTGGCATTGGATAATGCTTGCGCATAGATGGTGTTGATCGATATCTGGTTAGGATACTGCTCTAATAGTTTTTCCAGAAGCTCAATCGTTTTGAGGGGCTTGGTTTTTAGGTGAGCATAGGCAAGGCCAAATGTCGCGGTACTAATTTGTGTCGTATTACCCTTTTGCAGAATATTGTTGAAGTATTCAACTGCAGCTTGCCTGGATTCCGCATAGTCACTAATGATCATGTTTTTACTAAAGTGAAAGTCAATGTCATCTCGATAGCGTGCTCTGGGGTACTGCTCAGCCCTCCCTCGCGTATCACTAATTCGCGTATCGGACAGAGGGTGTGTTGATAGATATTCTGGGAGGCTCTCTGCTCTGAGCCCTGTTTGTTTGTACATGCGTTCAAACATCTTTGGCATTGCTCGCGGGTCGAAAGCTGAGTTTGCTAAAATCTTAATACCTAGGCGGTCAGCCTCTTGTTCGTTTTTGCGTGAAAACTTTAGTTGTTTCTCTGCACTAAGTGCCTGAGTGCTTGCCAGTGCAGCGACGCCAGCTTCTGAACCAGCTGTCGCAGCAATAATTGCGCTTGCCAGAAAGCCGGCGAGTGTCAGTGGCGCCGCGAGCTTTTGTCGTTCGAGCATGCGGGCGTAGTGTCGTTGGCTGAGGTGGGCGAGTTCGTGAGCAATAACGGATGCAAATTCTTGTTCGGTATTGGCGTTAAAGAATAACCCTGCGTTTACGCCAATAATGCTACCAGGTACTGCAAAGGCATTTAGGCTTGGATTGTCGACAATTGTAATGGTGAAGTCGCGATCGATTACGGCAGAGTTTGGCGCGAGTTTATATACAAGGTTGGTGAGGTATTCGGTGACTAAAGGATTATCATAGGCTTGGGTGTGGCGTCTAAATGTGCGCAACCAAGCGTTGCCTAGGGCTTTTTCTTGCTGGATTGAAACGAGGTTTGACGAGCTATTGCCAAGGCTAGGGATTGTATCAGTGCTCGAGTCTGCGTGAGTGCTCGATATTAGTAAGCAGAGTAGTAAAAAGCTAAGGCTTTGTCGTCGTGGCATCTTCGATTGTATTGTATGGTGTGTTAGGTTCTTAGATATAGGCCGAATTCGGAGCAGATGCAAGTGAATACTTTGTCAGAATGAACTAGGGTGGCAGCTGTCTGAGATTAGCTTGTATAACCTCCTGTCGCTGCTATAAGATGTTCTTTCCTTGGGTTTTGTTTTTATTGATAGGTAGTTATGCAATTCGATTATTTAGTAGATGCTTCTGGTGAGGCCTGTCCGATGCCGTTGCTCAAAGCTAAACAGCAATTAAATAAGATGTCGGCTGGTGAATGTGTCAAAGTGATCGCCACTGATAAGGGCTCCGTTAGGGATTTCGCTTCGTTTATAGCTTTAACAGCTCATGAGTTAATCGAATCTTCTGAAGAAGACTTAGAATCGTCGCGCTTTGTGTACTATATTATTAAGCGCTAAGGCGTTTCATTCCCGCTTAGTATTCTAATTTATGGGCATTGATTTTAGTAAGTGTCCGGTTTCAAACCTCTTTTAGGCAAATTTATGCTCCAGGTATTACGGTCTTGGGTTGACCGATATTTTTCAGACGAAGAAGCTGTTGTGCTTTTGATTTTAATCGGCGCAAGTTTGGTGTTTATATCGCTTTGGGGCGACATTATGGCGCCGGTTATTGCCAGCGTTATCCTCGCATATGTGCTTCAAGGCTTTATTGCTTATCTCGTGTCCAAGGGAATGAACAATAAGGCTGCGATTTACAGTTCTTATATATTATTCCTAGGGGTAGTGTTCGGTTTTATATTTTCGGTAATGCCGTTGGTATGGCGACAGCTCTCATCGTTGGTCGGAGATGCGCCCAATATTCTTAACAATCTTAAATCTCATATTTTTACCCTACAAGAAGATTATTCTCATATTATTACTATATCGGAGCTTGATGCCTTAGTTCAGCAGGCTACAGGAGAGGTTGCTAATTTCGGTCAGTGGTTAGTGTCACAATCTATTGAGGGTGTTCCCGTGTTTATCACGGCTATGATCTATTTGATTGTCGTGCCCTTGTTGGTTTTTTTCTTTGTTAAAGACAGAGACTCAATCGTTAACTCTATTGTCGGTATCTTGCCCAAGAATAGGCGCTTAATGACTCAGGTTTGGGAGGAGATGAATCTCCAGTTCGCAAACTATGTTCGAGGAAAGTTTGTTGAAATCGCGGTTGTAGGTGGAACAACATATATTGGCTTTATTTTTATGGGTCTTAATTATGGGGCTCTATTGGCTATTCTGGTTGGCTTATCTGTTGTTATTCCTTACATTGGTGCCATATTGGTGACAATACCCGTAGCGCTCATTGCCTTATTCCAATTTGGCCTGCATGAAGAGTTTTACTACGTCATGCTAATTTTTCTGGTGATTCAGGTGATCGATGGAAACGTTCTAGTTCCATTGCTATTTTCAGAGGTTGTTAATCTTCACCCAGCGGTAATAATTGTATCGGTATTATTTTTTGGTGGTATCTGGGGGGTGTGGGGCGTGTTTTTTGCCATCCCTCTGGCTACGATGATAAAGGCTGTTGTCACTGCCTGGCCAAGAAGAGGGGGAGTAGAAACTTCTATCTAAACTAGCGAAATTTAGTAATAGTGGCGCTTGTTATGGCGCCACTTCTTTTGACTAGAGACTTTTGCAAGCCTTGAGTACTTCAGCAACATGGCCTTTGACTTTTACTTTGCGCCATTCCTTAACAAGAGTGCCTTCTGCATTGATGATAAAGGTGCTGCGTTCAATTCCCATATATTCTTTGCCGTAAAGCTTTTTAAGTTTAATTACGTCAAAAAGCTTACAAAATTCTTCTTCCGGATCACTGATTAACTCAAAAGGGAATTCATGTTTCTTTTTAAAGTTCTCGTGAGTGCGCATAGAGTCTCTTGAAACACCTAGAATCTGAGTGTTGCAGGCTTCAAATTCTTTAATTGAGTCCCTGAACTCCTGGCCTTCAGTTGTGCAGCCTGGCGTGTTGTCTTTTGGGTAAAAATAAATAACCGTATTTTTGCCCTTTAAGCTGTCATTCGTTATCTCTGTTTCTGACGTTGCTGCGGCAGTGAAGGCACCGACCTTTTCGTTTAAAGTTACCATTTTATGCGTAGCCCTTAGTTGCTGTGTAGTGTTAAGTTAAATAAGTTTGCTAGCGCAAAGGTTCAATGATCGCGTCGAGGTTACGTTCGTCGCAAAAGTCCATAAACTCATCTCTCAAGCTAGCAATGTGAGTATCAGCTGACAGTCGAATTGTCATTGATAGATTAAACATTTGTGTACCGGTGTGCGGGGCACTGTAGGTTCCGGTTTGCAAATCATCAATGTTTATATTCTGAGAGGAAAAGTACTGTGCAATCTCGTGAACGATACCCGGGTTATCCAATGCAACAACGCTAACCGTATACGCTAGTGCAGGGTGGCTGTCCCGCTGCTGTGTTTGCTTCGCAGTGGTGGTAAGACCAAGTGACTCGGACAGTGCTGGTAGGCTCGCTTCAAGTTTTGCTATAGCATCCCAAGCGCCGGAAACCATCATTATCACGGCGAATTCGCCCCCGAGCACTGTCATTCTACTGTCTATGATATTGCATTGGTTGGTCGAGCAGGCTTTTGCTAGCTCATTAACGATACCTGGCTTGTCGGTGCCAATAGAAGAAATAACCAAAAAGTTTGGTTTGTGATCTGTATTGCCCATAATTTCGCCTTAGTTGAGTGGGTTGTTGGACGATATTTTTGTTTCTTTGCCATATAGTAAGGCATGTTTACTTGTGAAAAAACCATCTCGGCATTAACATACGCGATTGTTTTTACTTTGTACCGTTTCAGTATCTGTTTTTGAGTAAAAAGTGCGCAGATATTTTCTTGGAGATCAATATGATTGAAGGCAGCATTGTTGCCCTGGTAACGCCCATGTTTGAAGACGGAAGTCTTGATTGGGAACGTTTGGATTCCCTGCTGGACTTCCATGTCGAAAAAGGAACTAATGCTATTGTTGCTGTTGGTACCACTGGTGAGTCTGCAACGCTCGACCCTGCAGAGCATTGCAGCGTTATCGATCATATAATTAAACGTATTGCTGGAAGAATTCCTGTTATCGCTGGCACAGGCGCAAACTCTACTTCAGAGGCTATTGAACTCACGCGTGAAGCTAAGAAGCTTGGTGCTGATGCATGCTTGCTGGTGGCGCCATATTACAACAAGCCTACTCAAGAAGGCCTATACCTTCATCATAAAGCGATTGCTGAAGCAGTAGAAATTGATCAGATTCTTTACAACGTACCGGGTCGAACAGTTGTTGATATGCAGAACGAGACGGTTCTTCGTTTAGCTGATGTACCTAATATTGTCGGCATTAAAGACGCCACAGGTGATATTGCTCGTGGCAGTGAACTCATCAAGTCCTTAAATGGCAAAATGCCGGTCTATTCGGGTGATGATGAAACTGCTTATAAGTTGATCTTGGCGGGTGCCAAAGGCAATATTTCAGTTACAGCTAATGTACTTCCTGCTGAGATGAGTCAGCTTTGTCGCCTAGCGCTTGATGGTAAGGCTGAGCAAGCTCAAACTTTGAATGATCAGTTGGCGTCAGTTCACGAAGCAATGTTCGTTGAAGCTAACCCCATACCTGTTAAGTTCGCGTTAAATAGAATGGGTCTGATTGGCTCAGGTATTCGCTTGCCATTGACTGAGCTAAGCAAACAATATCATTCGCAAGTAGAGTCTGCGTTAACAGCGAAAAAACTGATTTGATGAGTGATATAACTATTAAAATTATTGCCCGTCGGGCCTTACTGGTTTTTTCTGCTTTCGCATTAACGGCATGTGGGCTGATCAAAGACAGATCTGGGGAGTACAATGCTGCTGAGACAAGCCAAAGGATTACTGTGCCGGAGGGGTATTCAGATCTAAAAATTGGTTCTCGTTATCCTATTCCGAACGTTGATCGTAAAGCGGCCAGTTCTGATCAGGAGGGTTATGAGCTACCTAAACCTCCAAATGCTACGGCAGCTTTAAGTGCAGATCCATATTTGGTTGAGTCAATTGAAGATCAGACCTGGCTGCGCTTGTACTCTTCGCCAGGAAAAGTTTGGCCAATGCTCGATTTTTTTTGGCAAGAGCAGGGCGTAAAAACTAGCCAGCAGTTAATCCAGCAGGGTTATGTAATGACTCAGGCTATTGCCGAAAGCTCACCGTTGTATGAGCTTGTGCGTGAGTCCGGGATGACAGGGCAGGTTGCTTTACTGGCAAACTTACTTCAAGGTGTTAGGCGCAATACTGCCGAGCTACAGGTGAAGCTAGTGCCAGCGGGAGGTGTTCTTACTGAAGCCTCATGGAGTAAGGCTGCATCTTTACCTAAGGTTGAAACAAAGATACTAAATGCGGTTGGCGAGTTTGTTAGTTCAGATGTCCAGCGAAATAGACACTCCCTACTTGCAAATGACATTAGTGGTGAACCACGTGTTTTTTTGCTAGAAGATGATCAAGGCGGAAAGTACCTAAAGCTAAACCTTAGTTACCTTCGGTCATGGAGAGAAGTAGGTAAAGCGCTTAAAGCTTCAGAGGTGCTGGTTTCTGATATAGATCAGTCGCAAGGAAAGTACTTTGTCAGTTATTTAAGTCGAGATGAGCTGGATTCATGGTTTTCGACGGAAGAGCATCGTCAAGAAAAAGCTAAAGAGCATAACTTCTCTATCGAGATATCCGGCAGCGCACTCGAACAGGCTGATGCCTATGAGGTTCGAGTCAAGGCCTTGAATGATAGCTTTGACTCCAATACAGCTACCGAACTATTAACGATTATTTTTGAACACATATCATGATTTGATATGTGTTTATTGCCTAAA
>NZ_LWGG01000471.1:0-357 GCF_001635365.1 Oleiphilus sp. HI0128
CACTTATGTTGGTGCCGATTATGTTGTGATTGCTACTCCGACTGATTATGATACGGAAACCAATTACTTTAATACCTCATCTGTTGAATCAGTTATTCGAGACGTTCTTGAAATTAACCCCAGCGCCATGATGATTATTAAGTCTACGGTACCTGTTGGCTTTACCAAACGCGTTCGTAGCGAGTTTGATACAGACAATATCGTTTTCTCTCCTGAGTTTCTTCGAGAAGGGAAGGCGCTACATGACAACCTATACCCATCACGAATTATTGTTGGCTCACAAAGTGAACTGGCAAAGACATTTGCAGCGTTGCTCGCTCAAGGAGCAGTCAAGGAAGATATCGATACGCTATTTAT
>NZ_LWGG01000472.1:0-708 GCF_001635365.1 Oleiphilus sp. HI0128
GGCTGGCGTCATCGATGTAGTTCAGCAGATACTGGGCCTTCAGTAACCGGTTGTATTCAGTCAGAGCCTCCAGTAACGGGTGGTTGTGCTTGTAGCCGGAGAGTTTACGCACCAACGTAGCTTGGCTGGTTTTCCGCTGGGCTAGAGAGACTGCGATCCGCTGGATGGTGTCCCAGTGGTCTATGATGCGTTTCGTGTTGATCGGCTTGCGCAACGATAGTTTCACGCGCTGATTTTCGTCTTCGGTGATGTTGAACAGCTCATTGATGACCTTGCCAACCCGGGCATATCGGGGGGCGAACCGATAACCGAACAGATCGAGCAAGGCAAAGTTCACATGATTTACCCCATGAGTGTCAGTTGAGAGCATGTCCGGGATAATCTCAGTACTGTTGTTCATCAACAGGTCAAAGATGTAATGGGATTCATGTTCGTTGGCGCCGATAACCCGGGCATTGATGGCCATATGATTGGCATTCAGACTGACCGCCGAGACGCCTTTGCTGGTACCGAAGTATTTTGAGGAATACCGTGTACGGAACGTCTCGCGCTTGGCTTCGAACTTCTGACCATCGGCACTGGCATGCAGACTGTCATCCTGGATGTTGTAGTGCTTGAAGATGCTCAGTCGTGTGGTAGCGTTGTTGATACGGTCATTGGCCGCATTCAGGGTTTCCAGCCGAAGGTAGTTCGCCTGGATAGTGCTGA
>NZ_LWGG01000473.1:0-505 GCF_001635365.1 Oleiphilus sp. HI0128
ACAATTTAGATCAGGTGGTATTTGAAGTATGAAAACCAGAACTCATCAAACCCTTAATAACATACCACGCCAGCAAGGTGCGGCACTCGTTATTAGTTTAATCATACTAATCGTTATGACGCTAGTCGGCGTATCTTCCATGAGCACATCACTGGTACAAGAAAAAATGGCTGCGAATGCTCAAAATACTAATATCACCTTTCAAGCTGCTGAAAGTTCAGTTGGTGGCCTGCTGCTAGATCTCACCAACAATCAGGATGCTCTTACCGATACGATGGGCGAGCCAGGCACTCGTGGAGAAATTACTAGCTATGATATTGAAGCCATTGATGTCAGCGCTGATTATCAGGTGACCTATTTAGGTGAAGTTATACTCAGCAGCGGCAGCTCATTAGATGCCGACGAAGGTTCTACAGACGTCAAAGCCCAACGTTTTGATGTCGCTGCAACAGGCAGGCTGGAATCAACGAATGCACAAACAGTACTTCGACAGGGTATTGAGTAC
>NZ_LWGG01000474.1:0-269 GCF_001635365.1 Oleiphilus sp. HI0128
GAACAGCCTGGTCAGATTTACGCGCATCAACACCTAGGTTGATAGCAACATCTACCGACTCAGTAAACTTAACACCGTTTGAAAGCTCAGCAAGCAAAGCTACCGCTTCTTCTACCGTGTACGCTTTTTCTGCTTGAACTTTTTCCTGCACCAACTTTTGGCGCTTTGTTAATTTTGCCATTAGTTAACACCCTCAGTATTAAGTCCCATGCTACGCGCTGTACCAGCAATAATTCTTACTGCAGCATCCATATCACCTGCATTTAAGT
>NZ_LWGG01000475.1:0-461 GCF_001635365.1 Oleiphilus sp. HI0128
CTGGAATGTAAATAAAGAAAATCTGACAAACGGTGTCCAAGAGCTTGATAAGTACCACTTTAAGCAAGTTGCGATTCTAGACTGGTCTTACTTCGTTACCTTCGGTTCAGAACTAGCGGTTGTATCAATGTTGCCTCTATTCTTCTTGGAAACTTTTGAAAGTCTTGATCCTGTCAAAGCGGGCCTATTGGCTTCAGGCTTTGCCTTCATGAACTTGGTTGCACGCCCAACTGGCGGTTGGTTCTCTGATCACATTGGTCGTCGTAAAGCTCTAATGTTCTTGATTGGTGGTTTGGCATGTGGCTACTTTGTATTGAGCCAGGTTGATTCATCTTGGTGGATCCCCGCTGCTGTGATTGCAACCATGTGCTGTTCGTTCTTTGTTCAGGCTGGTGAAGGTGCGGTATTTGCGGTAGTTCCACTGATCAAACGTCGTATGACAGGTCAGATTGCAGGTATGG
>NZ_LWGG01000476.1:0-270 GCF_001635365.1 Oleiphilus sp. HI0128
GGCTATTCCAAGCTCGCGTAAGGTTTCGCAAAGATAAACCAAGGGTAGAAACTTTGAATTTGGCTGGTGCATATTCGAGACTATAATGGCTTCACGCTGCTGGTAATCGCTATGTACTCTCATGTAAGTTTCACCATCAGGGAACTGGCGGTGTTCCAACTTGGCAGGTTCTGCATTTAACTCCGTAGATAGCGCAGCGAATAGCTCAGGTGCAGCGTAGAGGTCAAAAATTAAAGGTTTCATAGAGTTTCTTCCTCAATTCGAATAGCA
>NZ_LWGG01000477.1:0-293 GCF_001635365.1 Oleiphilus sp. HI0128
GGTATTCCTACCATTGATCACAGTAAACTGTGCGATCATGGGTGCATCTCTATTTATGGTTGAGCGTGATTATAATCTTGCTGAGAGCACGGTCTATGGCTTGGGTGCTGGTGTCGGTTGGGCTCTAGCGATCGTCGCATTGGCCGGTATCCGAGAAAAGCTCAAGTACAGTGATGTGCCTGAAGGTCTGCGTGGCTTGGGTATTACCTTTATCACTGTAGGCTTGATGTCACTAGGTTTTATGTCGTTCTCTGGTATCTCGCTTTAATTAACACTGGGTAGATAGATAAGGT
>NZ_LWGG01000478.1:0-496 GCF_001635365.1 Oleiphilus sp. HI0128
ACTAATTTGTATCATCATGGTGATCGTACTCAGGTCAGTCAAACTGGGCTTGGTTAGCCTAATCCCTAACCTTATACCTATTGGTGCTGCATTTGGTTTGTGGGGTATCTTCAACGGTAATGTTGGCATATCCGTAGGTACCGCAACAGGTATGGTCCTGGGTATCGTCGTTGATGATACCGTCCACTTTTTAAGCAAGTATCGAAGGGCTAGGCGTGAGAAAGGCTATACTAGCGAGCAAGCGGTGCAATATGCTTTCGCAACCGTTGGTACTGCACTTTGGGTGACAACCTTCGTTTTAGTCGCAGGGTTTATGGTGCTTGCATTGTCCAACTTCAACATGAACGCCCACATGGGTATCTTCACTGCAACAACGATTACGCTAGCACTGATATTCGACTTTATAGCGCTACCCGCAATTCTACTCAAGCTGGAAGAGAAGACTGCGGGTAAGCAAGGCACAGAAAACATCCTTACTTCTACTCCAAACTAAAAC
>NZ_LWGG01000479.1:0-564 GCF_001635365.1 Oleiphilus sp. HI0128
ATATTGTTGGGTGAAAATAAGGCTTATCTAGTGAGTAGTCGCCTCAAGCCTGTGATGGCAAAGCATCAGATTGCAAGCCTAAGTGAGCTCGTGTCCAAGCTTAAGAGTATTTCACATCGCAATCTCAGAGAAGAAGTGATTGATGCGATGACTACAAATGAAACTTTATGGTTTCGAGACTCTCATCCTTTTACTGTTCTAAAAGAAAAAATCTTCGTTGAAGCAGATAAGCAGAATACTATTGCACCCTTGAAAATATGGTCAGCAGCATGCTCAACAGGTCAAGAGCCTTATTCGATCTCTATCATTGCGAAAGAGTTTCAAGAGTCTAAGCCCGGTAGATTGAAGGGGGGGGTAAAGGTTGTCGCGACAGATATCTCACCGACAGTGCTTGCTAACGCGAAGTCTGGTATCTATGAGATGTTGGCGCTTGGGCGCGGAATGTCTGAGCAACGCTTGAAGAAGTGTTTTAGTTCGCTTGAAGATGGTCGTTGGCAGATTAAACCTGAGTACAAAACTAGCATTGATTTTCAGTTGTTAAACTTGATGGAAGGTTACGGTCGA
>NZ_LWGG01000480.1:0-13695 GCF_001635365.1 Oleiphilus sp. HI0128
AGGAGAAATAATATGGCACGGCTGGCAGGATTCGAACCTGCGACCAACTGGTTCGAAGCCAGTTACTCTATCCAGCTGAGCTACAGCCGCATTAGATGCTGATCAAGAATGTTTTAAAGTGGCGCGGCTGGGAGGATTCGAACCTCCGACCGCCTGGTTCGTAGCCAGGTACTCTATCCAGCTGAGCTACAGCCGCTAAACTTTAAAACTGCCATCCTAATTTAAATGGCGGAGAGAGAGGGATTCGAACCCTCGATGAGTGTTACCCCATACGCCCTTAGCAGGGGCGCGCCTTCAGCCTCTCGGCCATCTCTCCTCAAGACGCGGCGTATATTAACACATTTATTTTAAATGCCAACACCGCATTGAATTATTTTTTAAAAAACATCAACTTGTGTATTTTTTAACCACAAATTAGTCGTCAGACTGCTGCGCTTCAGACTTTTCTTTCTGTATACGCTGATAGATCTCTTCACGATGAACAGAGACATCTCTAGGCGCGTTCACACCAATACGCACTTGATTACCCTTTACACCTAATACGGTAACAGTAACGTCATCACCAACCATTAAAGTCTCACCTACTCGACGAGTCAATATAAGCATTCTTAGCTCCTTTTATTATGCAATATTCATCCAAAAAAGCTTCTTACTGCCACCTCAAAAGAGATAACAACGAGCACTTAAAGAGTATTATCGAAATTTCTCAAAAAGATAGTTTTAAGTGGATTAATCTTGCACATTTTCTATTTAGTTATAAATTGTGAAAATACTGTTCGCCTTGAATTAATGTTCCTGCGCCAGATCAAAAGCACCATGAAGCGTCCTTACGGCCAACTCTAGATACTTCTCATCGATCACAACAGAAATCTTAATCTCCGAAGTCGAAATCATCTGAATATTTATACCTTCATCAGACAAAGCTTCAAACATCTTGGTAGCTACCCCTGCATGAGACCGCATCCCTACACCGACGATAGATACTTTTGCAATATCGTTATCACCTGCAGTCCTCTCAGCACCAAGCTTCTCACATACTTCTTCTAATACCGCTTTCGCCTTTTTATAGTCATTTCTATGAACCGTAAAGGTAAAGTCAGTTTTTTTATCCAAGCCAACATTCTGTACAATCATGTCAACTTCAATATTCTTGTCACTAATAGGGCGCAATATCTTCGAGGCAACGCCTGGAATATCCGGCACACCTACCAAGGTCAATTTTGCCTCATCACGATTAAAGGCAATCCCCGAAACGGCAGCCTGCTCCATATTTTCCTCACTATCAATCGTAATCAAGGTACCTGGCCCATCCTCAAACGAAGATAGCACTCTTAAAGGCACACTATATTTCCCGGCAAATTCAACCGCCCTAATCTGCAAAACCTTAGAGCCCAAACTCGCCATTTCTATCATTTCTTCAAATGTCACTTTTTCCATACGGCGCGCACTATCAACAACCCTTGGGTCCGTTGTATACACTCCGTCGACATCTGTATAAATCTGACATTCATCCGCTTTGAGCGCAGCCGCTAGAGCAACAGCAGTGGTATCTGACCCGCCACGACCAAGCGTCGTAATATTATGATCCTCATCAACTCCCTGAAAACCAGCAACAACCACAACTTTACCCGCAGACAAGGCCTCGCGCATTCGCGACTCATCAATATCCTGTATTCTTGCCTTCATATGAGACTGATCAGTCAAAATACGAACCTGACCACCTGTCATAGACATTGCATCACAATCAATCTGCTGCAAAGCCATACTCAACAAAGCAATCGTCACCTGCTCACCGGTCGACACCAGCACATCCATTTCACGAGGTACAGGATCCTTAGATATTGCATCGGCCAATGATATTAACCTATTAGTCTCTCCACTCATTGCAGAGACAACCACTACAACATCATCACCTGAATCTCGAAACTTTTTTACTTTCTCTGCCACAGCTTGGATACGCTCAGTCGTACCGACTGAAGTACCGCCATATTTTTGAACAATCAGGGCCATTGACCTATTTAAAACCTCTTAATTGTAGACTTAGAACCTAACACTAAATAAGCAACTACTGCTGGGACTCAACCCATCCAGCTACCGACGCCAAGGTTTCTTCTAGAGCAGTAACATCTGTACCACCGCCCTTCGCAAAATCAGGCCGGCCACCACCTTTACCACCAACACCTGCCGCAACGACTTTCATCAAATCTCCAGCTTTGTACTGCTTGGAAATTGATTTCGTCACACCAGCAACCAAGGCAATTTTATCTCCGTCTACAGAAGCCAATAAAACCACCGCATTCTCAAACTGGTTCTTAAGCTTGTCTACAGCGTCTTCCAGACCTTTACGATCTACACCCGATAACTGAGCCGCAACTACTTTAACCCCAGCAACGTCCACTGCCTTGTCAGCCAATTGAGAACCTGCGTCAGCTGCAGCTTTCTGCTTAAATACCTCTAACTCTTTCTCAAGCGCACGACACTTTTCTACCCACTGATTTGCTTTTTCAAGAACATCTTCTCTACCCGCCTTGAAAACACTTGCGACATTTTTCAACTGCGCTTGCGACTCTCGATTCCAAGCTTCAGCCTCTGCACCAGATAAAGCCTCTATACGGCGAACACCTGAGGAAATTCCACCTTCAGACACTATCACTAGCGAGCCAATATCACCCGTACGCTGGGCATGTGTTCCACCGCATAACTCCACAGAAAAGTTATCATCCCCCATCGAGAGAACTCGAACATTCTCACCATACTTCTCTCCAAACAGCGCCATAGCGCCCATTTGTTTGGCCGTTTTTATATCTGTTAAAGTCGTTGTTACTAAAGAGTTCTCTCGAATTCTCGCGTTGACCATAGACTCTATTTCTAACAACTGCTCAGGCGTAACAGCTTCATAATGCGCAAAATCAAAACGCAGACGCTCACCATTACACAAAGAACCTTTCTGAACGACGTGCTCTCCTAGAATCTGCCTAAGCGCTGCATGCAACAAGTGAGTTGCCGAGTGATTTAGAGCGGTCGCATCACGCTGAACACTATCAATGGATGCCTTAACAGAAACACCTGATGACAACTCACCACTTTCAATCTGGCAAATATGTAAAAAATGATTTTCTTGTTTCTGGGTATCTTTTACCAGTGCTTTACCACCATCCCACTCGAGGACACCAGTATCGCCAGCCTGACCACCCGACTCTGCATAGAAAGGTGTCGACGCCAATACCACGATACACTGCTCGCCAGCTCCAGCCTTGGCATTCTCACCATCAACCGTAACCGACAGTACCTCTGACTCATGATCAAAACTTTCATAGCCAACAAACTCGGTACTCCCCGAAATATCCAAAGAGTCGTTGTAATCAACACCAAATTTGCTCGACGCGCGCGCTCTTTCTCGCTGCGTTTCCATTGCAGCTTCATAACCCTCGTGATCTAGCGTTAACCCTCGCTCACGAGCGATATCATTAGTCAAATCAACCGGGAAGCCGTAAGTATCATATAAAGTAAAGACCGTCGCACCAGAAATAACGGTACTATCCAGAGACGCAATATCTGACTCCAGAACCTTCATTCCCTTATCAAGCGTTTTGGAGAACTGCTCTTCTTCCTGAAGCAAGATTTGCTCTACTTGCTTCCGGGAAACCTTGAGCTCAGGGTAAGCTTCACCCATCGCGTCAATCAAAACCTCGACAAGGCGATAGAAAAACGGCTCAGAAGCACCAAGTTTATTTCCATGCCGAATAGCGCGGCGAATAATTCTGCGAAGTGTATAACCACGCCCCTCATTCGAAGGCATTACACCATCAGAAATCAAGAAGGCACTGGCACGAATATGATCAGCAATAACCCGCAGAGATTTTTCTTCAATAGAAACGCCACCCAATATTTTGGATGCGCCATTTAGAATGGTCTGAAAAAGATCAATTTCGTAGTTTGTATGCACATCCTGCATCACGGCAGCAATACGCTCCAAACCCATACCGGTATCTACAGAAGGCTTTGGTAGGTCATGCATCACTCCGTCAGCAGTACGATTAAACTGCATGAAAACGAGGTTCCAAATTTCAATATAACGATCACCGTCGTCATTTGGACCACCAGGAGGATCACCAGCAATATCCTCACCATGATCATAAAAAATTTCGGTACACGGCCCACAAGGCCCGGTATCTCCCATAGACCAAAAGTTATCTTTCTCTCCTAGCCTTGAAAAACGTGACTGGTCGATACCGATTTCATTAAACCAGATATCTTCAGCTTCTTTATCATCTTTATAGACAGTCACCCACAGTTTTTCTTGCGGTATATTTAACTCTTCAGTTAAAAATTGCCATGCAAACCGAATTGCATCCTGTTTAAAATAGTCGCCAAAACTGAAGTTACCTAGCATTTCAAAAAAGGTGTGATGGCGAGCTGTATAACCTACGTTTTCAAGATCGTTATGTTTACCGCCAGCACGGACGCATTTTTGCGAGGTGGTCGCTCGATTATAAGCTCGTGACTCTTTTCCCAAAAACGTATCTTTAAACTGATTCATTCCCGCATTTGTAAACAACAAGGTCGGATCATCTGCCGGAACCAAAGAACTACTATCGACAATCTCGTGTTTATTACGATTAAAAAAGCTCAAAAATGCGTGACGGATCTCTGCCGTTTTCATAACAAAACTCACCTGTTATTGTACTTTCCTGAAAAATCAGTTTTTTTAAACCAAAAGAGCGCGATACTCTATCACAAACATCCCCACCCAAACACTGGATTCCTCGCGCTATTTACAACTTTTTTACATAGTCGCTACCGGAAGCAAAAAGCGCCCGACAAAAAACTCGGTTAAGCCGAAGGAAGCACCCTAAAGTTAGCTGGTTAACGAAAAGCTATAGAAAAGGAAAGAAAAAAGAAGGGACCTTAAATAACTAAAATCTTAGGTAATATCTGGAAAATCGTGTGCAAACTTGCCTATCCACTCTTCAGCAGCATGTTCACCATCTATCGTGCGGCCTTCAACCTCTTGAACCCACATTCGATAATGTTCGATATGGCAAACTTGCTCTACCATACGCGCAGTAAAGGCATCCTCTCTACTCGTAAACTCTATGCCCGCTTCAAAACGATCCGGGCGTGACAAACACCAAATAACCTTAGCCTGAGCTTCAAATGGAGGATCGACAATCGGAATCTTAATATTTACTACTGACCCGACTTTTAAACGCTGTTTCGAACTAAAACTCAAACCACCCAAGCTAACGTCTTGGGCTACTGACTTTTCAAGAGCAACATGGCCACCTTCAGCACCAAGCGATTCCGCACCATTTTCAGGTGAGAGTTCATCAACTGCCGTAAACTCTATTGGTACGTCTGCCGGGTGGCGTATATAGGCTCTCATAACTCTTGTTAATCTCACTTATTATTCACTAAGAATTTATTGTAGGCAAAGTACAGTTTAGTTGATATGCCTTTCTAACACCATTTCCAATTGCGCTATTTTGAATGGCTTCGTCATAAACTCATCCATACCGACCTGGAAGCATCCCTCAGCTTCTTCTTCAAAAGCATTTGCTGTTAAAGCCACAATTGGCGTACGACCACGTTCAGGCTTGGATCGTTCGATCTCACGTATTATTTGCGTGGTTTCATAGCCATCCATTTCAGGCATTAAACAATCCATAAAAATTAAAGCATATTTATTCTTCTTAAATAGCTCAATTGCCTCAAACCCATTTACCGCCAGGTCTACCTGGCAGCCATTACGCTCCAGCATACGCATAACAAGCTGCTGGTTAACAATGTTATCTTCGACAATTAATATATTGGACTTGGTTTGGTCCTGTAGATCTATAACTTCGGGGTCCGAACTTTCTTCAGCATCACTCACGGTATATCGCGTCACCAAGCGACGCTCACTTCCCTGACGGAATCGCTCAGCATAGGCCTGACACATAACTCCCCTCAAAAACGGGTCACGGAACTGCTTACTCAAAAAGCCACTAGCTCCTGCCAAAAAGAAGCCTTCCGCATCACCCAACTGTGGATTTGAACATAAAACAACGATCTGCACAGGATCAACGATAGACTGGCGAATCATCTGACAAGCTTCTACACCCGACAAATCCTGTAAGATGTCATCACACAAGATCATGTTGAACTGCTCTTCACTTCCAGCATAAGAATGCAAGGCTTTTATCGCTTCTGCAGCAGTCCCCACCGCCTCGAACTGAATCCCCCACTCGCTTAAGAGTTCAAGTGTAATTTTACGACTAAGCTCATACGAATCGATCACCAGTACTTTGAGCGTTTTCAGCAAGGACAAATCCAACAACTCTCTGGAGTTATCGCCACGAACTACCGGCAAGTTCAACTCGAACCAATAAGTAGACCCATCATCTTCTTTTGATTCGTTCAGCAATGTACTACCCATGAGATCAACTAACTGGTAGCAAATATCCAGGCCCAAGCTACGCTTTTCCCTCAGTTCCGAAGAAAAACCTATATCAGCAACATCAACCCGCTTATTAAGCCTCTGTATAGGCTTACTACCACTATCTTCAATTGACAAACGAATGGCCGCTCGAGAATTCTTTTGAGACAAAAGATCAACATTAATAAAAACGTGACCCTTCTCAGTGTGCTGGATCGCGTTAGCAACTAGGTTCATCAATACTTGTCGTATTCGTACAGGGTCTCCTCGTAAAGTCTGTGGAATATCGGGGCTAATTCGGCTCTCGAACACAAGGCCCTTTGACTCAGCCCTGTTTTTCAAAAGAATAGTAACACCGGATAACACCCCTCTTAAATTGAACGGTATCGTCGTAATCATAAGATCGCCCGACTCGATTCTGGAAAGGTCCAAGACATCATTTACAACGTACAACAATGACTCTAAAGACACCTGAATAGTTTGAGCATACTCACGCTGTTCATCTTCCAACTTCGATTCCAGCAATAACGAAGTGAAACCTAGCAACCCGTTCATTGGCGTTCGCAACTCATGGCTCATTTTTGCTAGAAACAAGCTTTTCGTCTCGCTGTTCTTGCGTGCTGCTTCTAACTCCTTCTGCGACAACGTTAAACGAGCCTCAGACTTATACAGACGCTCTTCCATCTCCTGCTTATACTCTAGAATCGATAACCACAGTTCAGAGACCTCAGTATCCTCTAATGAAGAAAGCCTCTTCATAGACTCATCTACATTCTGGTTTTTCAGGTCAATCATAAACTGACGCAAGCGCCTAACAACAATCTGATATCCAAGCAAAACACTCGTTAGCGAGCAACAAGCGACAACCAGCACATACAATAAAAAGCTAGTCAGTCCTTCCCTAGAAACCTCTTCAATGACCCCATCTAAACTCTGGACGACAGCCAGCTCTCCTAACCAGTAGGCTTGAGCCTCCCCTCCCTTCCAATAACTAATTGGATAGACAGATTGCTCGATGCGGGCAGAGGCCCCAATACTTCCAACCGTTATAGTACGACCGTCATCATAGCTGAGCGTATACTTTCTGGTTTCTTTCCCAGAAATATGCAAATGACAATCATCCAGCATCGCAATTAGTATCGCTTCGACCTTTTGATCGTTTGCGCGCCAAACAGCTTCACTTATCGGGTCAAGATTAGAAGACAGTAAATGATCTAAACACTCATTGATTGAATCAACTTGCATTTGGTAAGAGTAAACCCCTTTCGTAAAAACAATACCAAGCGATAACAATATGCTAAACAAAAAGCTATATAAGCAAATACGCTTAAGCAAGGGGGCTTTCTTTAGCTGTTTTAGCGTATTAGTTAAGCGCAAATGAAATCTCCTGAAGGGGATGTGAAAACTTGTGCAACACTAGCAAAATTCTTACGTGGCGTGTAGTACTGTTCAATGGCAAATGTAAAACGAGAATTCTTAATCAAAGGTAATTCGTGGCAAATTGCTTACCGTGGTAGCCTAGAACTCTAATTTAACTAATTTTCATAAGCTAATGCGCTCTATACTTACTACCCTTTGCTACATCGTGCTTTTTAGCTCTCAATTACAAGCTGCACAAACCTATAATAGCGAGACAATAGACGCTCGAAACAACAGCCCTATTGCTATGCTTTTCTCTCTCCCAAGAGCTAGCTTTTACCCAAATGAGCAAATCGGATCGATTCATTTACAATCAGACGCTTCGCTCACCAATTACATCAGCACTACAGATAAAAATGGCGACTATTTTCGCATAGACGGAGAAACCTGGAGATTTAGAAACACAGTTTCATACCAATATTCTCAACAGCTTCGCATTCTGGTAGACGCGTCCTGGATAAAACATGGCGGCGGTTTAGGTGATCGATTTATTTTCCACTTCCATGATGCATTAGCACTTCCACAAAATGGCCGCTCCGATAAGCAACACGATAGGTTCAACTGGACACTCTATTCTGAAAATCAGCAGGTATTATCTTTTCAGCGGGAAGCGTCTTCATGGGGTGACACCGAGGTTTCATTCGCATGGAAAATGAAAGAAATCTCCGATACTCAATACAACGCTACACTTAAAATTCCCACTGGCAACTACACGAATCAAACAGGCAGTGAAGCCTTCGACATAAATTTTAGCATCACCCAGCAGAACCCTGAGTGGTTCAAAAGGCGCAATTTTTTTGAACAAACAAAGCTTTCTTTATGGTACGGTACTGGTCTTGGCTATATAGGAAAGTCAGAGCAACTTAAGATTCTTGAGCAGCATCCTGTAAACCTTTCTTTTCGCGCAGGGTTCGCGTGGCTAATTAGTCCTAATTGGCAGTTAAAAAGTCAGATTGATACTCACTCCCCCTTGTTCAAAACAGAGCTACGTGAACTTGGCTGGGTACCGCTGCAAATATCCTTTGAAAGCGCACACCGTTTCAGTCAGGATATATCAATAAATCTGATGATTGCTGAAGACATTAGGCCACGATCCGTACCAGATGTGATCCTTAAGACAAGCCTAAGAATTAGACTTTAAAACTCACCTTAGAAACTTTCGGTGTTAAGAACTTAATTACCAAGTAAAGAATTGACTAACAAGGAACTTGAAAACCAATGCAATGCTTTAAAAAAGGAAAGTTAAACCCTGGCTTATTATCATTTATCGGGTTGATCGGATATACACTTGTACTATCTACACCCACAGCCCATGCTGATGAGATTGATCTCAGACTCAGCAATGACGCGGTTCACGGAAACTATACTAAAGATAATAGCCGGTCTAAGGCAAGGTTTGGCATGGGGTACTTCTATAAAGATGACGATTACACAACCAATATTCTAAACGTTGACCTACATGCAAAAGGACAAACCGTTATCGGTAATATGCCAGCAACAGTTGCTATTGGATTTGAAAGTAACTTTTTTAAAATCGAGGATTTCAAAGGTACTGCTGTTGGAATTGGCGGTTCACTAAGGCTAAACCTACCAAGCGCACCTGGCTTATCATTTGAAACAGATCTACATTATGCGCCCAAGGTACTATCTTTTGGAGACTCTGACGAGTTCAGTCGTTTTAGAACCCAAGTCAATTACCGAATTATTGAAAATGCCGATATCGCATTCGGCTTCCGCTATATGAATGTTGGCAGCGAATTAGATGGCAAGAATGAAACCCTTGAAAGCGGCGTATACCTTGGTCTTCAGTTAGCACTATAAGACTCAGGAGAGCACTGCAAACGCAGAGACTAAGCCGGATTCATCAGATAAACTAATGTGTATAGTCTCTGCACCCATTTCTTCCATTTTTAATTTTGCTTTTTGGTGCAAGACAGCAACAGGTTGCCCGCTCACCGAATGCGCGAGCTCTATATCATGCCAGGTAATACCCTGAGAGACCCCAGTACCCAAAGCCTTTGATACAGCTTCTTTGACAGCAAAACGCTTAGCTAAGAAGTTGTCTGGACGATTCGATTCAAGAAAGGAGTCAAACTCGTTGGGGGATAATATCCGCTTTGCAAAGCGCTCTCCATAACGCTCGAGGGATCTGGCAATTCTCTGGATTTCAACCAGGTCATTGCCAATACCTTTAACAGTCATAATTCACTATTAGCTCGTAGATTGTATTAAGGCATTCATTTCACGAACCGCATCCTTTATGCCAACAAACAAAGCCCTAGCAATGATACTATGCCCTATATTGAGTTCGTTAATACCGGGTATGGCCGCTATCGCATGCGTATTATGATAGTGCAAACCGTGCCCTGCATTAACAATCAGGCCATGAGACAAGGCCAAGTTCAAACCACTACGAATCCTTCCTAACTCTGCTTGCAATTCAAGCGGATCCTTACACTCGGCATAATGCCCTGTGTGAATCTCAATGGCTTGAGCACCGCAACGAACAGCCGCTTCAATTTGCGCAGGCTCAGGATCGATAAACAGAGAAACTTCTGAACCAATCTCACTCAAGCGAGCGCAGGCATCCTTAATACGATCTTCCTGCGCAATGACATCCAAGCCACCCTCAGTAGTCAGCTCCTCTCTTTTCTCAGGCACCAAACAACAATGTTCAGGCTTAACCTTCTCGGCAAGCCCTAGCATATTTTCGGTTACTGCCATTTCAAGATTCATTCGAGTTTGCAAGGTTTCCTTCATCACCAGTACATCTCGCTCTTGAATATGGCGTCGATCTTCACGCGGATGAATTGTAATACCATCTGCTCCAGCCTCTTCAGCCAGTAAAGCAGCTTGAACAGGGTCAGGGTAACGTGTGCCACGAGCCTCTCTCAAGGTTGCCACGTGATCAACGTTCACGCCTAATAAAACTCTGCCATTAGGATTTTCCATCAAATTTACCCCTTAAACTTTATCGGACGAAATAACTCTCGACTTTTTATCACCTGACCACCCAAAGCATCATCAACCAGATAGCGCATCAACTGCTTGGCCTTTAAGTACTCTTCCTTTTGCCAGGTAGAGCCATTAACAATATCTAAAGTACTGATAAGCGATATTGCTTTTCCACTTATAATAAACACACTTCCTAAGTTAGAGCTGGCCTTACCAACTCCTTCAAAACCTTGCTGTGAAAGAAACTTATATCCCTGATCCTTCTGAATCTTGTGACCATAAATATCATGTTCAAAATCAGGCAGTAATCCTAGCTCACTCAGTAAAAGGTATTCAAATTTTCGCAAACAGCGCTGCAAGTCTTGCCCTTCAGCTAGCTGATCCAAACAATCTACATAGTTTGAGAACACTCCCAGGCTTGGCTCATTGTCCGGTACTAGCTTCAGAACCAATTCATTAAGGTAGTAAGCACTAAAAAGATAGTTTGCGCGAAGCTTATAGGGCTGGCTTGGAACATCGACGGATCGAAGTGTTTTGATTGAAGAGCGGCCACTCCAAGAGAGCAAAAGAGCCTGAAAGGGTTGAAGCAAGGCTGACCAAGCACTTCCTTTTCGCAAGGCCCCTTTTGCGATCAAAGTAAGCCGTCCGAAATTAAGTGAAAACACATCAACTAAAAGACTGGACTCCTGATAAGGGCGCCGGTTCAAAACATAAACCGCTTGCTGCTCCTCAATCATACTCATGCACTGACCGCCCCCTATTTAAAGGAGCCTTACTCGTCTCGATAACCCAAACTCTTTAAAGCCCTTTCATCATCAGACCAACCACTTTTGACCTTAACCCATAGGTTTAACATCACCTTGGTATCAAACAAGCGCTCCATTTCTTTACGAGCATCACGGCCAATGATTTTTATTTGTTCACCCTTGTCACCAATAACGATTTTCTTTTGACCACTGCGCTCTACAAGTATTAGCGCGCTAATATGCAGCACGTGCTTAACCTGTTTAAACTCTTCAATCTCTACAGTCACCGCATAAGGTAGCTCTTCCCCCAGCTGTCGCATGATCTTCTCACGCACAAGCTCAGCAGCCAGAAAGCGCTGACTTCTGTCAGTCACTTGATCTTCAGGATAGTAATGAATACTGTTTGGAAGGAAGCTATCAATTAGTTTTTCAAGAGAATCAACATTATGTCCATGCTTGGCAGAAACTGGAATAATTTCGTTGAACGAATGCTTCTCAGCCAAAACTTGAATGTGCGGTAACAAAGCACCTTTTTCTTTTGCCTGATCAACTTTATTTAACACGAGAATTACAGGCGCTTTTGCAGCTTGGATTTTTTCAAGCACGAAGCTATCTTCCTCTGTCCACTTGGTTCGATCAACCAAAAAGACAATAACATCAACATGCTTAAGCGAATCTGACGCCGCTTTATTCATATATCGATTAATCGCTTTATGTTCTTTCAGGTGCAAACCAGGTGTATCAACATAAACGACTTGCGCTTCGCCTTCGGTTTTGATCCCTAAAATCTGGTGACGCGTGGTCTGAGGCTTCTTTGAGGTAATACTAATCTTTTGACCCAATATACGATTTAGCAACGTTGATTTGCCGACATTAGGGCGCCCAACAATGGCGACATAGCCACAACGGGTATTCGGGTTATTAAAACTTTCCAAGTCGAATTCAGTCATGATAATACTCCAGGGTTATGACTTTTCTTCCAGAATAGCCAGCGCTTGCTTTGCTGATTTTTGCTCAGCTATTCGTCGACTAGGGCCTTCACTATTTGTTCTGATACTCATTGATGCAACCTCACACTCGACAAAGAAAGTCTGATCATGAGCTTCACCTGTGACCTTAATAACTTCATATTTCGGGAGGTCTTTCTTTATAGATTGCAGATATTCTTGTAGGCGGGTTTTAGGGTCTTTTTCGGTATTATCTAAAGACAAGTTAGCGAAACGCGGCTCATACCACGATAAAACAACTTCTCGGCAAGTTGAATGATCGCTGTCTAAATAGATAGCACCAATGACGGCTTCCAGAGCATCAGCAATAATCGACTCCCGCCTAAAGCCACCACTCTTCAGCTCACCGCCCCCTAAGTTCAAATAGTCGCCTAGCTTAAATTCTTTACCAATCTCTGCCAGCGTTACCCCTTTTACCAACAAAGAGCGCAAACGGCTTAGCTGACCTTCTTTTGCAGACGAGAAGTGTTGAAACAGATATTCAGCAATAACAAAGCTAAGTATGGCATCCCCTAAATACTCCAGGCGTTCATTGTTCGCACCTTTAAAGCTACGATGCGTTAACGCTAAATCTAGCAGGCTTTGATCTTTGAACGCATAACCAATTTTTCGTTCAAGCGCACTCAAGCGATTTTGTTTCATAGGGACTAATTTTTCCAAACTTTGCTCAAGCCTTTTCCAAAAAAGACGGTGATAAATAACTCTAAACTAAAACTTTTTCTCTATAGACTCTTCGAAGGAGACCACTGCATCTATGTTGCTATAAATCGGAATGCGAACTTCATACTCTACCGAGATATAAACACTTTCATCTGTAACTTCAGCATAGAAGCCTTCCTTAACATCAAAGGTACGGACATTGTTAGTTAACAAGCGGGTTTGGAAGTTTGTTTCCAGCTCACCAGCAGACATCCCTTCTAAATCAACTTCTTTATCATAAGATTCGAGTACAGATGCAATTTGCCAATGCTCATAAAACGCGGGGTAAAGCTTGAAAGCAATTGTTAAAATAATCGCAGCCATACCCAAAAAAAGCAGGACCACTGGCATCGAAGCACCCTTTTGCCGAGAATCAGTACGCATGTATAACCTCATCGTTAATCTATTTGAATCGTTGCGCTGCCAAGAAGCAGGACATTTATAATAGTAT
>NZ_LWGG01000481.1:0-227 GCF_001635365.1 Oleiphilus sp. HI0128
TCCCAAAACTCAACCTCATCACCCTTTTCATCGCTAAAAGGATCTAGAAAGCCCTTATGAGCTCCCGCTGTATATAAACGTCTTTCGACGCCAAGCTTCTTCATCGTATCAACAAAACCAAAACCTGAAGCCACTACACCGATAGAACCAACCAAACTTGCCTTATCAGCGTAAATCTTATCCGCAGCCGCAGCAATGTAATATGCACCTGAAGCACCAATATCGCT
>NZ_LWGG01000482.1:0-275 GCF_001635365.1 Oleiphilus sp. HI0128
ATGCAGGCAATATATTGTCTGCTGCTATTCTCTTGAAGGAGCAGGTGTGTCGAGTTGTGGTCATATTGGTCAATGACCTGCTCAACATGAGTGAGTCCGTCAAAGTCTTCTTTGCTCTGTTTAAAACGTATTTGATAAGCTATACGTTTTTGTTCTTCACTGTAAGCACAGACAAAGTTGAACTGTGCGATGAAGTTATCTACCAGCTGAAGTGATTGCATTGCTCTACCTACGATTACAGTAAGGGGCGATAGATATAGCTTAAGAAAACGCTA
>NZ_LWGG01000483.1:0-235 GCF_001635365.1 Oleiphilus sp. HI0128
TGGCTTAAGGCGCTTACAGATCTTGGCAGGAAGATGAATTTCTTTTCTTAATTCACCTGTAGAGTTTAAAAGAGATCCAGTTTCGATTAATGCGATTTCACTGACTCGCATAGCAGCATGAGAGAGAACCAGAGCGCAGCGCTTACCCTCTTTGTGAGTCATCAGATTTGCGACCGCAAGAGCGTGTCGAATTTCTTTCTTGGATAAAGCTTCAGCTTTACTCATGTCTGTATTT
>NZ_LWGG01000484.1:0-284 GCF_001635365.1 Oleiphilus sp. HI0128
CTAGATTATCCCTATGCAAGACTGTTCCTACAACATTTTTTGAGGAATCTGCTTCGATATTGATTTTGCTTGGCTCAACTAGAAAGATTTCGCCCACGTGCTCGACGGCTATTCCAGCGGCGCCACGGCTTGAGTCTAGAATGAGAATTCTTTGATGGGCTTCTGCAGTGCTTACCTGTATATGTTTCTCAGCAGAAAGTACCGGAACGATTTCACCGCGAACATTTAAGATGCCTGCTATTTCGGGGTTTGACCCAGGAACAGGGGTTGGTTCTCGATAGGTA
>NZ_LWGG01000485.1:0-619 GCF_001635365.1 Oleiphilus sp. HI0128
AATTGAGTACTCATATCCAAGCACAAGGTACGAGTAATGATAGCTCCGTTCGCTCTCTTGGGGTGATAGAGTGGAGCGCAAGGTATCGTCATGATATCGACTTCAATCAAGCGCTTAGTGTTAAGCTGGGCCAGTTTTTCTTACCGACCTCAATGGAAAATATAGATCGCTTCTGGGAATCCCCTTATACCATTAGCTACTCTTCGCTCAATAGCTGGATAGGTGAGGAGTTTCACCCTATCGGCTTAGACATGTCTTATCGTTATCATTTTGATAGTGGGCCAGAGTTATCGGCAGCTGCAACGATCTTTGGTGGTAATGATTCAATGGGCGCTTTGTTGGCCTATAGAGGTTGGACTTACGGGCGTCAGCGCACGGTATTGGGTGATGTATTGGCCTTGCCTGAGCTCAGCAACCTTCAATACGGGCAGATTTTTGCGGGGCAGCGAGATGACGGTACTAAACCTTTTGGTCTAGATCTTGATGGTCGGCCAGGGTATGCGCTGAGGTCATCACTGGCTTTGGATGAGCTGAATATAAAGCTCACTTGGGTCGATAACCGGGGCGATACGACACTTCTACATGCAGAATATGCCTGGAAAACCCGCTTTGCTATGGC
>NZ_LWGG01000486.1:0-258 GCF_001635365.1 Oleiphilus sp. HI0128
CTGTTCAGGCTGCTCAATTGAGCTTAAGTGCACTTGATGGAAGTCTTTGCCTTGAGATATATGAGAAACCTTCACACCACTATAAAAAGGTAGTGATCTCTCATACACCTTGCTTAACAAACTCTGGCCCAAGCACTGATTCGGCACCACATAACCTAAGGCTTCCTGTCCATACTCTGCTGCATGCATCCGGGTGGTTCCAAAGCAGCCTTTTTCTGATACATGAACCTGTTCGATGGCACATACCGAAGGCTCAAT
>NZ_LWGG01000487.1:0-649 GCF_001635365.1 Oleiphilus sp. HI0128
ATTTATCGAAGGTGATATCAGAGATTACGAAACCTGCCAGAAGGCGGTTTCAGGTGCTGACTATGTTTTACACCAAGCAGCGCTTGGCTCCGTTCCTCGTTCTATCGCAGACCCGATTACCACGAATGCAGCGAATTTTCATGCCTTATCTTACTGGAAGGAATTAGACTTTGGTAGCCACATAGCGCTTCGCTGCACCGAGGACAGGATAGAGCCACATCTAAAGAAAGCCTTAATCTTTACTCGGTGTAGGCCGCAGGCCGCTCTGTGTTCTCGGTGGTGAACCGTCTTTTGTGTTTTGATCTTTAAAGAAAACCAATTGAACCACAGAGGACACCGAGCGTTTCGCTGCACAGAGGAAGGAATTGAGACACTTCTAAAAAAAAAGCTTTTAATCTTTTCTCTGTGCAGGCCGCAGGCCGCTCCGTGTTCTCGGTGGTGAACCGTCTTTTAGGATTTTGAACTTAGGAATTCAATATACCATGGCATCGCTTCGGAAATACCTTCTAGAATTCGATACTCTGGCGCATAACCAAGCTTTGCCTTAGCTTTGCTTGTATCGGCTTGCGAGTGCCTTACATCACCAGCTCGGAAGTCTCTGTAAATTGGCTCTTTCGAAACATCAACATCATTCTCAGCTAGTGCTTTT
>NZ_LWGG01000488.1:0-494 GCF_001635365.1 Oleiphilus sp. HI0128
TCATCTTGAGCAAGCTCTCGAATGGCAAGAATCAGTTCTTCTCCAGGGTGGCTTGCAGATCTTAGTAGCTCGCTCAGTTCGGCTTGAAATGAAAACTCGCGTTCAATGAGCGGATGTGAATCGAATAACTTTATTAGCTGGTTTTCGCTCAGTGAGTCGCCTTCGGAAAACTCTATAAACTGAGTGATGGTTTCCAAGGACAGTTGGCTAACGCTCAATGCACGTGGTTTTTCATCGTTGATCCCAGCCAATAGAGCCTGTTCTAGAATGCTTAGGCAATCGTGAGTTGGCAGGGCACCATAATGTTCGCTCTGTTCGGTATCAGGCATGTTCGCCTGGGTCAGATCGAGGAGCTCTACAATACCTTCTTCGTCTTGCTCAATTATGAGCATGTTCCAGGCGCTGTCGATGTCTGCAAGCTTGAGTGGAGAAGAACTGATTCTTGCCATTCGAGAGCTTGCTCAAGATGAAGGCATTAGTAATATCGGTATCAG
>NZ_LWGG01000489.1:0-806 GCF_001635365.1 Oleiphilus sp. HI0128
CTGACCTATTCCACGGCTTGCGCCCGTGACTAACGCCACCTTCTTTTCCATTGCCATTTTCCTGTTCTTTATTTTGGTATTTTAACTTGGTGCGCACCGCGCACCCTATACAGCATGTTTAATCTGATAAACCGGAAACTACTTTTTCAAGACTACTCACGTCTGACATAGCCATCGTGTTAACCGTTTTATCAATTCGTTTATTTAAGCCCGCTAGCACCTTACCAGGACCACATTCAACGAAAGTGTCGGCACCTAGCTCAATCAGCTTAGTGACCGATTGTGACCAAAGTACGGGGCTATGCAAATGAGCCAATAAATTTGTCTTTAGCTCTTCCAGGTTTGTGGCTACCTGAGCATTCACATTTTGCACAATAGGAATACCGGGTTCTTTAAATGTCAGTTTCGACATTGCATTTGCCAACTCTTCACCTGCAGGCTGTAACAAGTCACAATGGCAAGGAACACTTACAGGAAGCTTCGCAGTACGACGAGCGCCTTTTTCTTTTGCGATAGCCATCGCCCGGTCCAGCGCATCGGTCGCACCCGATATGACGATCTGACCAGGAGAGTTAAAGTTTGCCGGCGCAACAACTTGCCCTTGGGCTGCCTCTTTACAAGCCTCTTTAGCTTTATCATCATCAAGCCCCAAAAGAGCAACCATACCGCCCTCACCTAGAGGAACCGCTCCCTGCATAAGCTTACCACGAAGGTTAACGAGCTTAACCGTCTCTTCAAAATCCAGTACGCCGCTAGCGATCAAGGCCGTATATTCACCCAAGCTATGCCCACACACATAGTCTGGA
>NZ_LWGG01000490.1:0-6416 GCF_001635365.1 Oleiphilus sp. HI0128
AGGTATTCAGGATTAGTGGTGTAACTAACAGTGCTGGAGAAGACGTTGTAATCAACGTTAATCAAATGTATATCGCGCGTGCAGGTAGTAATTATGGGGAGACTCTAGAGGGTGTAAATCTAGGTAGGCTAACTAACCCATACGAAATTGATTTATTAAATGGTGATGACCCTGATATTGGCTTACCCGGAGAGGCGGTACTTGAATTTGCGGCACCTAGGAAGGTTTTAGATACTGCTCAAGGTTATGACTGTTTGACTGGTGCTGCAGGTGGGGAGTGTTCTAGTAGACCTTCATCTGCTGAATGGGTAAATGGGGAGAGGCCAGATCTTGGCTTAGAACTTGAAATTAATGATGGTGCTCTTGCAAGCAATTTAAACATCAATGTTGAAAGTGCCGTGTTTGACGGGTCTTACTTGCGCTTGTGGGGCGATGACGGGGAAGAGCGTATGGCAGCAGAGTTTCGTCTTAACTTTTATTCTCCCTCCATTGAGGTAAGTACTTGTGAGCAAATTAATCAAGGTTGCTCATCTAGCATTAAAATGTCCAACTTCCAAATGGAGTTGGCTTTAGGTCACACGTTCCAGCCCTTATACATCGGGGTAGATGGATCTAGCAATCTACCAACAAGCGGTGGGCTTACTCTTCAAATAGCGAAAATTACACATCCATATATGGATAAGATTAATGTTGTTGATGGTTCATACGATTTAGCTGACCCGGATGCTGTCGCAGCGCATGACTTTTTTCACGATTATTATACGAATGGTGAGTATCGTAGCAATATCATTGTCGGTGATTTAGACATTGGTGGTACAAGTTTAGGCGAGCAGCGAATTGAAGGGATATTGGTCCAGTATATGGATGTTAAATTTCGGGACTTGGATCCTAACTAGAGGCTTATTTATGTTGTTTCGGGTACTAATTTTTATGCTTACTGCCGGGCTCGCTAATGCAGAGATGTCAAGTATTGATGACTCAGATCTATCAGAGGTGACAGGGCAAAGTGGTGTTTATTTAACAGGTGAAGTTTCAATCAACGAAGAGGGTGGGGCGTTCAATGACTCTGACAGCCATGGTTACTTTGGAGATTGTTCAAATAGTCAAAAAGTATGTGGGGCGCGCTTAGCTTTTAAGACTCAGAATGATGGAGGCTGGTTTGCGATTGATAATATTCAAGGCTCAGTCTCTTTTGAAGGTCTTACGTTTAGACTGAGAGATATTGCAGATGGTTTTGGTGGTGACGGTCTGCTATTTAATCGGGATGTGATCGAAATTGGCTTGCCTAAGAGTATACGCATGAACGACTTCCAGTATACGCTCGCGACTGCAAACCAAGACCGTCCAAGTAATAGTTCAGACTATCAGCAGGTCGACTTAATGACTGTCGAGATGAGTGGTGATCTCACTTTGCAGGGTAACCTGTTGGTTTTTCCAACGCCTTAGGAATTACGGATGATAAATAGACTATCAATAACATTAATGCTTTTTATTCTCCCACAAATAAGCGCTGCGGAGCTAAAAGCACTTGGTGATGAGTTTTTGTCGGGTGTAAGTGGGCAGTCGGGAATCACTGTTGACCTAGAATCGAAGTTTTCAGTGGGTGAGATAGCCTATTTTGATGATGGTTTGGGTATAGCGTTGCAGGGTGTCAAGATGAGCTCTGCTGCAGATCCTGGGCAGTTGGCAGAGCACCGATTAGAGTTTGATATTCTTGATAACGGCGATATAAAGTTTGCCTTTTCTTCTGGAAATGTCGCAAGGTTCGAAATAGAGGAAATTCGTTTTGTTGATGCGCCGGGCCTGCCTTCACTTGTAACAGATCCGAGTATAGGGGGCTTCTTTATTGACTACGAGATTGATGGCTCTATCTTGGTGCACAACAGAGGTAATACAAGACACGGTGCTAACAATGTTTTGGGTGGGTTGTATGATATTGATTTTACCGTCGAAAATGGGCGCTTAGGATATCGCACTAATGGCAATGAGTTTTTCTTGGATGGTTTAAGTTTGGATGTCGAATCTTTGGGTACGGTGTTTGGGGTGACCGAGGCAGGACAGCTTAACTTATCAATGCCTAACCTAAAGGCAGAGCTAAGTGTAGATGCCATTAGGTATAGTAATAACGCGTTAAATCACGGGGTAACTAATGATGTTACGTCGGGCGCGCCTTTAGCAAGTTACGGTAGCTTGTGGATTAATATGGATGTTAATTCTGATTTGTTAATTGCCGCGGGCGGCGCTGATGGTCTTACAGGAATGACGATCAATTCATCGAACCAGTTTAATCGCTTGGATGTAGCGTGGGGTGATGATACTGACTGGGCAGATACAGGTTACTGGGTAGGTGCTTTGGGTATTACCGGGTCAACAGATTTGGTCAACATGACGCTAGATATTTTGGATGATGAGGATTCAGGTGACGCTTATCATGGTGTGGGCTTGGCTTTAGCCTTTGAACAGTTAGCGATAGATCTGCATGTTCAGGATTTTGTTTTGGGTGAAACTAAAACAAATATTGATCAATATGTCGCGGGTAACCCTGTTCAATTAAAGTCACTAGGTTCTTTCGATATTGCTTTGACCTACGCCGACTCCGTTTGGGGTGGTGTTAGTCGAACCAACAAAATCTTGGTTCAAGCTGGCGGTAATACAGAGGCTGGCAATCAAGGTTTACGTCTTGATACTCAATTAAGTATCGCTGGTGACACAAATCAATCTAACTTTGTATACACCGATGATGGTTATTCTTTGATGTTGAGTTCTCTTTCTGCTTATGTTGATGGAGATATCACTATCGATATTACTGCAGACTTGCCAAATGATGACGTGTTTTTTGATGGTCTAAGGCTTGGTTTTGAAGATCTTGCTTTTGGCTATCAAATTGAGGGAGTGCGGGTTGCTGAGAGTACCGGGGATAAAGAGGATTTAAAGAATGAGAAGCTTGGGTCTGCACAGGGAGTGCAGGGGCTTCCTGGTTTGTTAGGTTCACCTTCTTTGGAAGGAACGCTTAATGGCCATATTACACTTGGGGCTGGTGGGCGAGAAGGCAGCGAAGGAATTACAGTAAATTCCGATATATCAATTAGTGATGGCATTATGGGTTCCTATTTAGAGGCTGACGGGACTGGGAATGGAATCTGGTTAAGTGGGCTGAATTATGATGTGCACTTGCGTGACATGATGTTAGATGTCACAAGTGACGGATTAAAGATTTATGAAGGTGAAAGTTGGAGTCGGTTGGATGTTACAGACTTTAAAATAGGTGAACGCACTGCTGACGCTAGCTTTGGCGGGCTTGTAGTAGAGAGTTATCATGCTGGTTCTGAGACCTTGATATCAACTGGTGGTGCTGGAGATGTTTGTATTGGTGGTGTCGGAGCTAGCCAGGGTGATTGTATTGCTGATAACGGGCGCTGGGAAAATCGTGGGGACCAGGGCTTAACAATAACATCTAAACGGCACTTTAAGTCGAAGATTGATTCTGAAGGAAAGAGAAATCGCTTAACTTGGCATGTCGGGCGCGATGGCGAGGGTACTGGTTCGCCCGATAAGGGAACGGGTCTAAAGTTAATATTTGATAATTATACGACCAATGACGGGAACAATTTGTCTGACGATTTTGGGATTCAGACAGAATACAACATGGATATTGCTCGCGCTCCGGTTATTAAGAAGTCGACAGGCTTCGATAGTAATAATATCTACGGTGAAGAGGGTTGGGAAAAGGTTATGTTGCCTGATGGCTCCTATGAGTACAAGGCTCCTTCAGATATGACTGCTGCAGATATTGCAAATAGACCGGTAGGTGTTGCGATGAGAACAAATACGCAGTTCAAAGAGCTTGATTTTGAAAGAGTTAATCTCAGCCACTCTGTCGGTGGTGAGTCAACGCTGCTATACGGAATGAAGCTACAGAACTTTAATATCACAACTGATATTACTGCTACGCCAATAGATTAAAGCTGGCGCTTACATTTTCTTGCCTTAATAAGGATGGCATTGCGATAATGCTTTCGAAGTCGCTATAATCGCGGCTTCATTTCTTTTTGGTTTCCCTTATGGAACTCCGTTCTATTTTAAATCTCTTGTCGGATGGTGAATTCCATTCAGGGTCGGACCTTGGTCGTACTTTGGGTGTAAGCCGAACTGCAGTGTGGAAAGCGTTAGGTCAATTGGAGGAGTTGCGTTTACCCTTGGAGTCAGTAAAAGGGCGCGGCTATCGTTTGTTGCGACCGCTTGATCTATTGTGTGGTAAATCTATTCAGTCGTATATGGCAGCTCAAGCTGTCGAAAATATCTCTATTGAGGTGCTTTTAAGTACCGATTCAACAAATACTCACTTATTGGAAAAGCAACTCGAAGGAAATTTATACGAGAGTTGCTTGGCAGAATATCAGACGGCCGGAAAAGGTCGTCGTGGCCGAAAATGGGTTAGTCCTTTTGCGAGAAATATTTATCTTAGTATTGCTTTTAATCTTGATGGTGGGGCAGAAGCTCTATCGGGGCTAAGTTTGGTGGTTGGTTTGTCTGTTGTGAAGACGCTAGCATCACTTGGTGTTAGTGGCGTTGAGTTAAAGTGGCCGAATGATGTTTGGTTAAGTGGAAGAAAGTTAGCAGGTATTTTGGTTGAGTTGCATGGAGAGGCGACAACGAGTTGGCGGGTTGTGGTTGGTCTGGGTTTGAATGTTGATATGAAGCCTGAGGATGCGGAAGTGATTGAGCAGGCTTGGTCAGCTTTGTCCGAAGTATCGGATATTGGTCGGAATGAGCTAGCTGGCAACTTATTGAGTGGTTTGTATTGTGACTTAGAGCGTTTTAAGTTGGGTGGCTTTAAGGATTTTTTGTCGGATTGGAACAAATTTGATGCTTTAGCGGGTAAAGTGGTTGAAATCAACAGTGGTGCAATAGTTGGTATTGCGCGAGGAGTTGACTTATCTGGCGCGCTCTTATTAGAGGTTGATGGAGCACTATCTGCGGTTAACGCAGGTGAGGTGTCGGTGAGGTTAGGCTGATGCTTCTATTAGATTGCGGCAACACACGGATCAAGTGGTGTTTAGCTGAAAATAATAAAATCATAAGGTCGGGAGAGGAGTTGTTGTCGGCGCTTGATCCTGCTTTGCTGGCAGCAGAGTTGGGTGGCATGTCATTTAATAGGGTGCTGGTAGCATCTGTTAGGGTGTCTGAAGTACTAGATAGTCTGCTTGACGCGCTCCAGCGTATGGTGGATGTTAAGATTTATGCGATTTCTCATGATGATATGAGCGGGCAGCAATTTGCTTACGATGAGGTGAAAAGGTTGGGGGTTGATCGCTGCCTGGTAATATCAGCCGTGCGCGATCTGTATCAAGGCGCTTGTATGGTAATCGATAGCGGTAGTGCCTTGACGGCCGACTTGATTGACGGAGATGGACGGCATATTGGTGGCTATATTTTTCCAGGTTGCAAAATGTTGCAGGATTCGCTTGTGGCGGGGACATCGAAAATTGTATTAGATGATGATGTGCAGTGTGGATTATCTCCAGGCAGGAATACTGAGCAGTGTGTTGTTAATGGTGTTCATATTATGGTGAGTCAAACTATAAGCTACTTAGAGTCACAGTGTCAGGGCTATGGTATTAACAAGGTAATACTTACGGGTGGTGATGCTAAATATATCGCCGGATTTATCGTGGGGGCTTACGAATTGAGGCCTGTATTGGTCTTTGAGGGGATGGCTGGGCTGTTCGGATCTAGGCTTGAGGGGGAGCTACACTAATGAAGTGGGTGTTTATAGCGTTATTGGTTGTGAATGTAGGTCTGGTTGCTTTTCAGTGGGTGAAGCATCGAGAGCAGGGTGTGAGTCCAGAATTTCAGGAAAATAAGGCAGTAAAACGTATAGTATTGTTGTCGGATATTTCATCGTCGGGTGGCGATAAACAGGCAATAGCGAGGCGTTGTGAGTTGCTGGGGCCTTTTGATAATAGGGCTGAGTTGGAATTGGAAAAAAAGAGAGTGCTTCCGGGGACTGGTGAGGTTCAGATTGTAGGTCAAACTCTTGATAAGGCGCCCTCTTATTGGGTGTATATCGCGAAGAAAGATGTTGTTGAAGATCTAGAGCAAAGATTGCTTGAGATTAAGGTCGACACGTATAAGATTTCTTCAGGAGAATTAAGTGGGGCTTATTCTTTAGGGGTGTTTGAAAATATAGATTTGGCGCGCGGGTTAGCAAAAAAAGTAAAGAAAAGTGGTATGGCGCCAAGCATTTTCGAGAAAAAGAAGTCTGAAACGAGTTTTTGGTTGGAGTACGGGCTTGATTATGCTGCTGAAAACCAAGAGAAAATAGACGAAATTGCTGCATTGTTATCAACAGGTGCAAAGAAGAGAGAAATTTTTTGCAAAAGTGTTGCATCTGAAAAGTAGTTCACTTAGTATAG